>BJHB01000645.1:0-1521 GCA_014191415.1 Chloroflexota bacterium | reverse complement strand
CAGACCCATGACTGTGCGGATGACCGAGTAATGGTGACGAACGGTTACCATAACGGCGACCCGGTAATGGTACATGGCCTGAAGCCCTCAGCGACGCCACCCGTCGAGGGCGCCGCCGCCCCAGTTCGCCAACGTGAACCCTTCGTATCCGTTGTCATTGTCACGTACAACGTTTCCGACCTGGTCATCAGGTGCCTTCAGTCGGTGTTCGCCAGTAAGGTGTCGTTTGGCGTGGATGTCATCGTCATCGATGCCGGGACCGACGGTTCTGGAGATCGGATCCGGGCCGAGTACCCGGCGGTGACAGTAATTCAGGCGCCTGAGAACCCCGGTTTCGGTACTGCGTCCAACCTTGGCCTCCGACGTTCTCACGGGAACTACCTTCTACTCTTGAACCCTGACACCTTCATTCCGCCGGATGCCCTTTCATTGGCGGTCGCAGACCTTGAGGCGAACCCCGGCCACGGGATCGTTGGTCCGAAGCTTGTCCGGGCTGATGGCTCCCTCGATCTCTCGGCACGGCGTTCATTTCCAACGCCGCGCATCGCTCTGTACCATTTCCTCGGCTTGCCCAGACGCTTTCCGAAGGTCCGAGAATTTGGCGCCTACAACCTCACCTACTTGGACCCCGACCAGCCGGCAACCGTGGATGCGGTTGCCGGATCGTTCATGATGGTCCGTCGAGAGGCCCTCGAGATTGCCGGCCTCTTCGACGAATCGTTCTGGATGTACGGAGAGGATCTCGACTTGTGCCTTCGGGTTGGCAAGGCTGGCTGGAAGGCTCGTTACCTTCCCTCCATAGTGGTGACCCATCTCAAGGGCCAGAGCAGCCGAACCCGACCGTTGCGATGCACCATCGAGTTCTATCGGGCAATGCACATTTTCTATCGAAAGCATCAGGCGTCGCGCGCTGGTGTCGTCCAGAACTTCCTCGTTACCACTGGCATCGTCTGCTTGGGGGCGATTGCCGTGCTCCGTGACCAGATGCGCCCGAAGGCGCACCGACGCGTTTCCTAGCCTGACAGGAAATCCCATCGTGACAGCGATTGACCGGGTTGCCAGCCGTTTGGGGGATGCCTCAGTGGCTCGTGCGTGGTCAGGCAGACCCGGACTTGCCGATGGGAACTGAACTTGGCGGACGTCGGCGGCGTACCCGCATGAAGGTGGCGGGAACCGGCATAGCGGTCTCTGGGGACCATCCGAGTTCCCCCGGTGGTCAGGTCTCTGAACTTGGTGGTGATGATCGGCCTGCGATTTCGTCCCCGGAGCGACGTCCCGGGTCGTCGTCGATGTACCGCGCCGTCGCCCGTGCCGTCGTCCCAACTGTGTCGTTGACGACATTCCAGCGTATCGCCCTCGCACCGGCGTTCCTGGTTGTATTCGATACGCTCGCAATTGGTGCCGGGTTTCTCGTTGCGTACGTTTTGCGCTTCGTCCTGCAATTCCCGGTCGCCGACGAGGTGCACAGCCTCCGTTCTTATGCCGGGTTCCTGTCCCTTGCCACTCCGGTCACTCTCGTCG
>BJHB01000644.1:0-1526 GCA_014191415.1 Chloroflexota bacterium | reverse complement strand
CCAACTTGACCTTGAGATGGCGTTTGTTGACGAGTCAGATGTCACCGGAACCATCGAGGCGCTTCTCATCGAATGCATTGAGGCATACACCTCGAAGCTGATCATGAGCAAGCCGTTTCCCCGGATCTCCTATGCCGACGCGATGGCCAGGTATGGGTGCGATCGGCCGGACTTGCGGTTCGGCCTCGAATTGACGAACCTCACTTCGCTGTTGGGCACCAGCGGATTTTCGGTGTTCCGCGGCGCGGTTGAAGCCGGAGGAATCATCAAGGGATTGGTTGTACCCGGGTGCGCAACGTGGAGCCGGCGCGAGATTGATGGGTTGACAGAACTTGCGCGAACTTTTGGCGCGAAAGGCCTTGCGACAGCGGCTTGGCTTCCCGACGGCATCAAGAGCTCGTTCCGGCAGCACGTCGGCGATGTGGTCATGGCCCAGCTATGCGAGGCTTTAGGGGCGCATGAGGGAGACCTGATCCTGATCGTCGCCGACCGTGAGGCGACGACGAACGCTGTCCTGCATCGTTTACGTGACCACCTCGGTGCAAAACTTGGATTGGCAGATCCCACTGTCCTGTCCCTATGTTGGGTTGTTGACTTTCCGCTATTGGAACACGATGAGTCCCGCGGGGCGTGGACCTTTACGCACAACCCCTTCTGCGCTCCAAAGGACTCAGACATTCACATGCTCGACACCAGTCCCGGTGAAGCGTCATCAAAGCAGTACGACATCATTTGCAATGGGTTCGAGATTGGTGGCGGAAGCGTGCGCATCCATACTCGCGCGCTTCAAGAGCGCATCTTTCATCTCATGGGATACACCGCAGAGCAGATCCAGGCACTCTTTGGAACGATGCTTGACGCCTTCGAATACGGCGCGCCTCCGCATGGTGGGATTGCGCTCGGTCTGGACCGGATCATCGCAATATTGTGCGGCGCATCGACAATCCGTGATGCGATCGCATTTCCAAAGAACCAGGTTGCCCGTGACCTCCTCATGGGTGCACCGTCGCAGGTCACCGCTACGCAATTGGAGGAATTGTCGGTGCGCGTCGCTCTTCCACCTGCGAGCGTGTAAGGCGGGCCAGCACACACGAATTCGTGACGACTGGCACTCCTCGTTGCATGAAAGAACCTAGTTCCTCATTCCTTCCACTCTGGTTGCAACCGTGTTGCAGTGCCGTACACTATTGGCGTCAATCTGCATGTCCGGTGTCGGTCTAAGGGCTTTCCGGGCTGTGCTCGCGCCCGATTTGTGGGCGCGCACGGTTGAGAGCATTTGATTGGGGGTAGTCGATGAATAGCGAAGGCGTGTTGGGAATGACCCGGCGCCGGCAGTTTTCGTGGTTGAGTGCCGTCGTCGGCGGTGCAGTTGCAATCGCGTGTGGTGGTGAGGAAGCGGCCAAGCCAGCCGCCCCGGCAGCAAAGGCTGAACCAACCAAGGCACCAGAACCCACTAAGGCGGCGATCGCACCGGCAGCACCGACGACCGCGCCAGCCGCAGCAGCGGCTCCCGTGAAGATCACCTG
>BJHB01000643.1:0-1529 GCA_014191415.1 Chloroflexota bacterium | reverse complement strand
TGTAAGGTGGTCCAGGTCATCGCGATGGTCGAGTTCCCAGAGTTCGACAGTGCGCGCGCGCATCTGGCCGGAGACGCCCGCCGCCTGGACGATCACGACAGGATGCGTGTCGGGATAGTGCGCCGCGAGGGTCAGTTTCACGTGTGTCGCAACCCGGCGGCTGTGGATCTGGCAGACAAGGACGGGTACCGTGGGGTCGATCCTTGAGATAGAAAGCGCGTCAACGATGTGCAATCCGTCGGCGACATCGACTTCAAGGAGCGGCGCGATTGCGTCGATGAATGAGAGCCCCGGAACGATTGTGACGGTGATGCCACGGTCCCGGCATGCTTCACGCAACCTGAGAACCGTTGCTTCGCCGATCGACGGATGTCCGGGAACGGCGTAGACCAGAGGGGTGTCGGACCGCTGTCCGATGCGAACGAGAATGGCGTCCACAATGTCCCGGTAGACGGTGTCGAAGTCTGAGGCGTGTTCGTAGACGTGATCGAATGATGGGGCGGTGGCGAGCAACGGCCATTTGTCCACCGTCGGATGGATGCGGGTGCGGAGGACAAGTTGTCCCGCCGAGGCGGCGTCGGTGATGATCGCGGCTGCCCGCCCAGTCAGGTGGTCGGGGTCGCCGGGGCCGAGTCCTACGATGACGACTTCATTCCAGACACGTGACTGCTGGGTGCCCTGCCCGGTTTCCGGTGACTGTTCAGCCACGAAACGCATCCAGGCCGGTCAAGTGCCTTCCGATTATCAGGGAGTGCACTTCGTCGGTCCCCTCGTACGTAAGTTCGCTTTCAAGATTGGCCGCGTGGCGCAGAGAGACCGTTGTGTCCAAGATGCCGATCCCACCGAGGATTGTCCGTGCGGTCCGGGCGACGTCGAGGGCGTCGCGGACGTTGTTCAACTTTCCGAGCGAGACATCGGTGTGCTGGAGTGCACCGCGTTCCTTGAGGCGTCCCAGGTGCAGGGCCAGCAACTTGGATCGCACAACTGAGGCGTACATGGTGGCCAGCTTTGACTGGGTCATCTGGAAACCGGCAATGGGACGGCCGAACTGGATGCGCGATGACCCGTAGGCGAGCGCTTCCTCGAAGCACGCCTCAGCCGCGCCGGCAACCCCCCAGACGATCCCGTAGCGAGCCTCGTTCAGGCACTTCAGGGCATGACCTAATCCGCGTGCGCCGGGCAGCCGGTTCGTCAGGGGGATTTCGCAATTCTCGAGGAAGATCTCACTGCTGGCGGACATCCGGAAGCTCAGTTTGCGGTGAATTGCAACTGGACGGAATCCCGGAGTGCCAGCATCAACCAGGAATGCACGGATTGCGCCCGCGCCGTCCCGGTCGTCTGGGGAAACCTCGTCGTTGTCGATCAGGCGTGCCCAGATCACAGTGACGCCGGCGAAGGTGGCATTTGTCGCCCACTTCTTGTGGCCGTTAAGGACGTAGCCGGATGCCATCCGTGTCGCGGTGACTTCAAGTCCGCCGGGATCGGAGCCGTGCGCCGGTTCGGTTAGCGAGAAGGCTCCGATCGTCTCG
>BJHB01000642.1:0-1533 GCA_014191415.1 Chloroflexota bacterium | reverse complement strand
CCGCTTGCCGAACCCGCTTGGCTATGTCGCCTGTTTTGCCCGGAGCGAACCGCCTCGCGGTGGTCGCATGGGTTCACTCGCGATCATGGCGCTGATCAGCCCTGGTGGATCGGCGGGCGCGATCGCTGCGGCTGCTTTCGGTCGCGGGGCGATGGCCGGAATGATGGACCCGCCCGTCCTGTTCGTGGGGAACGATCAGTGGCACATCACGCGCCATCATGACGGCGTAGTGCTTCGCGATGATCGTGCCCGGGCGCTGGCAGTCACCCACGCCACGATCATGAACCATCTGGTCATTGGCTGCGGCGCGTGGCCCGTGGCGGTACCGCTTACGGGAACACGCGTCGCGCCGATGGATTGGCGGTTCGCCGAAGAGCTTGACGCCGCCCTGACTGCGTTTGGCGATGCCGTCGCCGCCGTTGCCGAAACCCTGTACGCACGGTCCGGACTGGTGCCCCCAGATACCGAGGTCGCACTTTCAGCTACCGGAATCGGAACCGACGGACCTACGGGCGCAGTCCGTGCCATCGGACGGGCGGCGCGGTCGATCTTCGGGGGGTTCCCCGCATTCCAAGGCGGCCGCCTTGGAGGAACACCCCAACCGCCCGGCGCAGTCGACCTCGCGCGCCTCGCACCATTCCGTGCTTCGACCGAGGATGCGTCGGACCCTTTCAGTGCCGTCGGCGGACTACCGGGTGTCAAGCGCGAACTACGCGGGGTACTCGTGGCCGTGCGCGACCCGGATGCCTACCGACGATGGGGCGTCCGACCGCCACGGGGAGTTCTGCTTCACGGACCACCGGGAACCGGGAAGACGCTTCTGGCACGGTGTCTCGCAACCGGTGCTGGCGCGAGATTCGTGCACGTGCGGAGTACCGACGTCACATCGAAGTGGTACGGCGAGGCGGAACGTCGGCTCCAGGCAGTCTTTGATGACGCACGCACGCACGTGCCGACGGTCCTGTTCTTTGATGAACTCGACGCGGTCGCGCCGGTCCGCGATGATTCTCACGAAGCGACTCACCGAATCGTGAGTACATTGCTGGTCAACCTTGATGGTCTTGAGGACGTGCATGGCGTGATCGTCGTGGGGGCCACAAACCGGGTCGACGCGATTGATCCGGCACTGACCCGTCCCGGACGGTTCGACCGTCTGGTTGCCGTGCCCCTGCCTGATCGCGAGGGCCGGGCGCAGGTCTTGCGGATTCATCTGGAGGACGCGTCGCGCGCTGCGGGTCGGCCAGTTTTCGGCTTGCCGGATCAGACCGCGTGGGACCTGTTGCTCGACCGTACCGAGGGCATGAGTGGCGCCTCCCTTTCCGAGGTGGTCAGACGCGCCCTCGAGGTTCGGGTCCTTGCGGGAGACCGTGACGGCCAGATCGGGGTTGCCGACCTCCTTGTCGAATGTGACGGGGTCGGTTAGGGCGCCGGCAGCGGCAAGATGGGCCAATCAGGGGAAGGCGGGTCGGCGGCGGCTACCATCACTTTGGCCGGGCTTGCGGCGAAGGGGGCTGTCATGCAGGAAGTGGTGAT
>BJHB01000641.1:0-1545 GCA_014191415.1 Chloroflexota bacterium | reverse complement strand
GCCCCGCCCGGCACCGGTTTGGCGCGGACAACCGTCCGTGCTTCGGTGCATGCCAGACCAATCCCCCGCGTTGGCACGCGCCTTGCGCCGAGGCTTCCGTGGCCAACCTGCAGCCGAGGCGCCTCACCGGGCAACCCGACAACCCAGATCGAAGCGTGGAACGCACCCGTGCCCGCGCAAATGTGGGTCAACACCTCCTCGCCACCACCAGTCGGTCCCACCAGCCGGACCTCTGGCCCGGCCAGGACCGAATGCGCCATAAGTAGGGACTGCATACGCGATGCCGGGACGGTTGGGCCCGGTGCCGCCACCGCGATTGCGTCAAGCGGCGGCGTCACTTCCACACCTCATCGGCCTGGCCCGCAAGCGCTGCACGATACGCCGGCGATGCCCAAAGCGTCGCCCGCACCATCGTCGACGTACCGTCACCAGCTACCAGTCGCCTAGTCATTCTCGTCTCTGTCGGCAAACAACGGAGTTCCCTGAGGGCCTCGCACACCTGACCGATTGTCACAGCATCCTGGTCAGGCACCCAGTAAGGGCCTGCCCAGTCGGCGATCAGGCCCGGAACTTCACACTCCGCGCCTACAGGAACCAGCCAGACCGTACGTCCCGACACGTCCGACCGGACGGTCACACCATCCGGGACCAGTTCACCCGCACCGAAATCTGCATCCCGCCGCCCAAGGTTCCGAGCCACCCGAGTGAGCCAGTGCGCCAAGTCTACTTTGACGTGCAGATCTGAACCATCGTCTCCGTACACTGCACCCGGGCACATGATCGACAGTCTACCCGAGCATCCTCGGAACCACCGTTACCTGCGCCCCTTCGGCCACCTCGCCAACGCTCTCCGTCGCTGGGCTAACCTCCCTCGCTTCTCCATCGGGGTCTCGGTAATCCTGTTCGGGCCGGACGGCCGGGTTCTCCTCCTCAGGCACACATTCCGGCACCGTCATCCGTGGGGGATCATCTCTGGCTGGACCGCGACCCGCGAACCACCCGCCGATGCCCTGCGCCGTGAAATCCGGGAGGAAACTTCGATGGAAGCAACCATCGGCCCGATCCTCACCATTCGCAGTGACCCTCGTGGTCCGAGCCTGGAGGTGGTCCATATCGCGCGTCTCGTCTCCGGAACGTTCCGTCCGAGTGCCGAGACCAGCGACGCTGTTTGGGTTGACCCCGCATCTGACCCGCTGCCAGAAGGTCTGCACCCAACGCACGTGCCTCTCATCCGAGCCGCCGTCGAGGTCTGGACGGCTTGGCACGCACAAAAGGAAGCTAGTACTTAGCTCGCGTCAGCTATCTGACTGGCCTCAACCGCAACAATATCCCTTCCAATCAAGCGCTACGACGGTTGGGATGAGGCAAGACGGGGTGAGCCTCCAGACTCAGCTTCTTGAAGCCGGGCCATGAAATAGAGAACCAGCGACAGCCGGTTCAGGTACGACGAAAGGATCGGGTTCGTCGGATACCCAAGGTCAGAATCGTCCGCACTCGCTTCAAGAACTCGTACGACAGCTCGTTCCGCTCGTCGAACGACCGCGC
>BJHB01000640.1:0-1557 GCA_014191415.1 Chloroflexota bacterium | reverse complement strand
ATGGAGATGGAGAGGATGCCCCGGACGGAGTCCTCGGAGATGGCGCGGGACATGGATGACGGGGCGGGCAGGGATGCCCGCGGACCGGAGACTGTGGAAGCCCGCGGGGCGGCGGATGCCGGGGCGGAGGCGCGTGCCGGGCCGGTCGGGGTGGCGGGCGCAGTGGTGTTGCTGCCCGGGGTGCCACCGATGACGGGTTGGCCGGAGACCGGGACGGTATCGACGGGGGCATTCACGGTGTCGGTTGTGGAGAGGCCGATGAGGGAACCGGTGAGGTCATCGCCATCACCGGCGACGAGGGAGGCGAACTGGCCGCTGCCCTGGCGTTCGATGGTGAGGAGGTCGCCCTGGGTCGGGCCGGTGACCTTGAGGAAGAGGGTGCCGAGGGTGGCTTCACCGGAGACGCCGCTGATGCTGGGGTTGACCTGGCGGCCGAAGGCGAGTTCGAGGAGGCCCTGGCCGAGGTTGAAGGCGCGGTGGAGGAGGGAGGGCAGGGCGGCACCGGTGCCGACATCGAGGGAGTTCGCCGAGGTGACGGGGGTGCCGTCACGGTCGACGAGTTGGACGCCGGGGCCGGTGCGGAGGACGACCTGCGCGCCGTCGATGCTGCGGGTGCCGGTGGTGACGCCGACGGTGACGGGGACGATGTCCCCGGGCTGGATGTCGGTGGCGGACGTGCGCACCCAGAGGTTGGCGTTCGGCGAGGTGGACCGGGTGCGGACGGTGGCGGAACGGACCCGTGAGGCGGAGACCGTCGGGGCGCTTGTGTCACCCCCAAGCACGAAGGTGCGCGTGGACTTTCCGTTGGGATCGATGGCCACCGCTAGCCACTTCGTGCCGTCCATCAACATGTTGACCCATCCGTTGATCGTGTCTTGTCCGCTGATGGCGACCGGTGCCGACGAGGTGCCAAGGGCCTTCGCGACGTTGACCTTGCCGTAGCCCCAACGGTTGTTCCACGCCGGTCGGCCAGTGTTTCCACTGGCGTTTGCGTTGACGACAAGGTCAGTTGGTGCCGCGACGTCTTCGTACGCCGTCCCATCGGACTTCACCGCACCGTGGATGACGTTGGTGAACGCGTCAGTGTTGGTATTCGCAGTCACATCGGTGCCCGCAAGTGCGGATTTAAGCTGATCGGTTGTCCAGGTTGGGTTCTTTTGAAGAAGAAGGGCGACGACGCCGGCGACATGAGGCGACGCCATGCTGGTGCCCTGCAGCACGATCCGGCTGTTTGGGGTGCCCGTGCCACCGACTGTGATTCTGGCTGGGTCCTCGTCAGGCGCATCCTTTGAAAGGGCAGCATTGATGACCTCGCCGGGTGCGGCGACCTCTGGCTTGAGACGGCCATCACGGGTGGGACCGATCGAACTGAAGCGGGCATACGACCCGACCGTCGCGTTTGGTGCTGACCAGGTCGCGTTCGGCGCGTTAGCCGCTGTCCACTCCCTCTTGGTAGTCCACGCGCCAACGGTGATTGCGCCGTGGGCAACGGCCGGCTCGTCAAGGGTCACCCGGTAGTCGGGCTTGACGAATTCGGCGCTGGATTCGTCGGCGACC
>BJHB01000639.1:0-1565 GCA_014191415.1 Chloroflexota bacterium | reverse complement strand
CGTCGCCCTCACACGCGCCATGTGTGAACTCGACCGCTTCACGATGCCGGATGACATTCCTGCGACGCCCGATTCGCTGCGCCTTGCATCTGAAGTCAATCGGTGGAACACGTGGGCGTCCGAGGCGTTCCCGTACTACGTCACTCCACTCGATGATCCGGCCCACCTTCGTGCCCAGGCCTCAGAGGTGCGGACCAGACTCGGATACCTGCATGGCCGGTTCAGCGACGCCCTCTCCGGGTTCAACGGTGGCCTGGTGGACAGAAAATCCGGCCAGAACCGGCTTTGGATCGGTCCGGGATCAGGCGACATCGACGACATCATTCCCCTTGCCGCCTGGCCCGACCCCGCCGCGCAGTACCGCATGGCGTACGAGATTGCGGTGGGCGCATCGAGCGTGGGACATGCCGACCGCGTTGCCCAATACCTTGCTGACCAGTCCAGGCGCAACCGCATCCGCCAGGCCGTCGGCAACCGCACCTCCAATCCGGCATCCTGGACCTACTTCGGAGACACCCCGCTTCCGGTCCGGGCCGGAACCGATCCGGACTCCCCCATCGTCGGGACGCTGGAACCTGGAGACCTGGTCGAGCTCAGCGTCCTGCCCGGGGGTGACGGCGACAGTCCCGGGAATGCACCGCCGGGGGATCCCGTCGAGGTCGTCCTCGCGACCGGCCAGGGCCAACGGGGATACGTGACCCCAACGCACCAGGCGCCGTTCCCGGAACGCACCTTCGTCGCCGGTCCGGAAGTGCGGGCGGATGAAGAGGCACGGGATATTGTCCGGCGCATCATCGCATCCGCGCAGTCGTCCGACCCGTGCGATGAACGGGCCAAATCCAGCGCCAAGGAACGACCGGATTTCTACGCCAGCAGCGCCTATGTTGTCGCGCGAAACTCCTCCACGACTGCAGTTGCTGAACGGGTCCTGGCGCAGGTCTGTCTGGAAAAAGTGCACGACCGCGTCGTGCGGGCGGTAACCGACCGGGTCGCCAACCAGCCATGGGACATCTACCTGGGTGACGCGCCGTTGACGGTCCGCGCGGATACCAACGAGGACGGGCGGGTCATCGCCACGATCATGCCCGGCGACCGGATGGAAGTGCTCGGCGCGATTCCGGTCATCTCAGGCCCGGGCACATTCGTTTCAGTCGCAATGTACGTGGATGATCCCGTCACCGCACGCACCGGGCGCCTCGTCAAGGTGGTTCGCGTACGGGTTCCAGCCTCCGGGCTCTCCGGCGTCGCCGACGGCTATGTCGTCGATCGGGACTTTACCCGGTATTCCGACGGGAACGGGTCCTCGCTGCTTGCCGTCGGGCGCTCGCAACGGTGGTTCGGTCCCGCGTTGGCTGACGTGCCGGCCGTCACCGACCGTGCGGTGCGTGCCTTCCTCGAGACATCCAATCAAGACGGTGCAGACGTGGAGGCAATCCTGGACAGTCCGCAGCTTCCGGTGCCATTCCTCGCCGTCTCATCAATCCGGAAATTCCCGCTGGGCGCGGCAAACCAGAACAGTGTGGACCGGACCATTAACCTGTTTGACCTGCGGACCGGAGCGCACT
>BJHB01000638.1:0-1579 GCA_014191415.1 Chloroflexota bacterium | reverse complement strand
CCAGCCCGGACCTGACGTTCGTCACGGGCGACATCGCCAATCTCGATCCCACCCTCGGCCCGTTCGACCTCATCTTCAGCAACGCCGCCCTCCACTGGCTTCGCGATCACGGCGACCTCCTCCCCCAGTTGGTCTCCCGCCTCGCGCCGGGCGGGCAAATCGCGGTGCAGGTTCCGGCGAATGCCGATCACGCGTCGCACGTCATCGCCGCGTCGATTGCCCGCGAGGAACCGTTCCGAACCGAACTGCAGGGCCACGTCCGCATCTTTGGCACGATGTCACCCGAGTGGTACGCCGAAACCCTTTTCAAGCTTGGCGCCAAGTCGACCCATGTCCGCCTGCAGGTCTACGGGCATGCCCTCGCGGATACCGGTTCGGTGGTAGAGTGGGTGCGCGGCTCCCTCTTGACCGATTACCAGTCCCGCCTCTCGCCGGATTCCTTCGAGGCCTTCCTGGATCGGTACCACGACCGCCTGATCGATACGCTCGGCGCACACGCACCGTATTACTATGCGTTCAAGCGCATACTCTTTTGCGCACGGTTCTGATCACGACGACCGCCTAGCCACGGCCCTCCGTCACACCAGTGCGAGGGGCCACGCGGACCCTATCGACGCCCCTCCCATCCGGATGTCAGGTAGTTGTCCGCACGTGCGGAATACCTGATCAGTCCGGGGGCGGGGATCGGATTGGAGCGGACAGCATGACACCGGCCATGGATTGCACCTACCGGGCGGTGGGGTGGTGAACCCCGTTGGCACCTGGGCGGCGTCCGGGTGGGGCGAAGGCGTGGCGTGGGATGATGCGCTTGAACAGGCATTCGCGCGCCTCTACGAGACCGGCGGGTTGCCATCAACCGGCGCACGGGTCACGGGAGAGACCGCGTCAGGATCGCTCCTGGTTTCGCCACCGCCGGTCACCGGTCGCGTCGCCGATGAGACACCACCGCACGCTTCGGTCTTCGGTTCGATCTCCTCGCCCGACCGTGCGCCATCTGGTCCCGGCCTGGTCATTGTCTTTGCGTCGTCCAAGTTCCGCAACGACTTCCCGCGCATTGTCCAGCGGATCCGCTTGGAGATGCCCGGCAGGCATGTGATCGGCAGCAGCGCGTGGTCGGTCATCTCCGGTGGGCGCGAACTGGAGGAGCGGGACGCGATTGCCCTGATGGCGGTCACCCTGCCCGGAGCCTACCTGCATGCTATCGCCGTCTCGCCGGAGGTGGTCGAACGCACCACGCACCTGCCTCTGGCCGATGATGAGCGGGCCGCGCGGTGGCACCGGGCGCTTGGCGTCCTGCCGGATAAGGTGAACGCGTGGATCCTCTTCACTGATCCCTTCACGGTCGATGCGAATGTCCTCGTCGACCAATGGAACAGCGCATATCCCGGCGTGCCCGTCATTGGCGGGGTCGCCTCGACCGCGCCGGACCTGCGTGCAACCGAACTCTTCCTGGATGGACAGGTCCTGCGCGATGGCGCGGTCGCGGTCGCGATCGGCGGTGCGTGGACGCTCGATACTGTGGTCTCCCAGGGATGCGAACCGATCGGGCGCCCGTGGACCATCACCGGGGTTGAGGGTG
>BJHB01000637.1:0-1582 GCA_014191415.1 Chloroflexota bacterium | reverse complement strand
GACGACCCCGTTTGACGGTACCGTCGGAGTCCACGGGCAAACGTCGGGACTGCGATGACGAACATCAAGACCGCCGCCGCCGGTGTCAGCAGGAATCCCCACGGGTCAGCGGACACGCCTACCAACGCACGAACCGGCATCCACGCCACCAGCCCAACCGGAAAAACCGTGACCAGACCAACGCCCATTGCCCCGCCAATCCCGTCGAGGGGAAACGTACCTAGCGACCCGAGCGCATCGTGCACATTCATGCTGATCTCTTCACCGGCAACCGGCGCCCAGAACGCAACCACCGACCACAGAAACATGGTCCCTAGCACCACGCAGACCGATGACAGCAAGTTCACAGCAAACGCGCCAGTCCAAGCAAGCGTCAGCGGAAGGCCCAGGCCCGTCCACGCCCAAGACATGATTGCAATCCCGGTGACGAGCGCGGCACCTCCCGAGATCGGTGCAAACCCCTCCGTCGCAAGCGTCAACCACAGCGGCTGCGGTTGTACAAGCAAGTGGTCGAACTGCCCTCGGCCGATCCGGCGGCTTATGTGCGAAACGTTGTAGGTGAAAGCTGCCGACAGGATTCCCTCCACAGTGGTGGCGTATCCAAGCAGGAACAGAACCTGCCAGTCAGACCACGGCCCGATCCCTGCAAGGCGTTCTGCAAGGAGAAACGTCGCCCCGCCGACCGCCGGAATGAGCAGGGCGTCGATGGCGAGATAGTAGATCGTCAAGGCGGGGCTGCGAAGCACGAAAGCGAGGTCCATCCTGAATCCCAGGGCAAGCCGCGCTGGAACACGCGAGAGGTGCGCAACTCCGAGACCCATGGTCACCCGCCATACCCAACCAAGCGTTCGCGCATTCGCGACCAGATGGCGATGGACGCTCCGCCCATGACTACCACCCACACCACCTGACCGGCCATCAGGTTCCAAGCATCCCCATCCCCGGTATAGATCCGCAGGGGAGTCGACGCCATCGCCGCCAACGGCGTCCATGCCAGTATGGCCCCGAGCCCCCACGGAAAGAAGGCAAGTGGAATGACCGCCCCGGTCAGCAAGGTTCCGAACGCCGTCCGGAGGCGTTGCATGTCCCACACACTCCATCCCGTCGCGACCATCAACGACGCCAAGAGCAAGTCGACCGCTAGACCGATCGTGACGGAGCAGGCCAATGAAGGCACGAAAAGCATCCCCGCGACCAATGATCCGGGTCGCGCATCCACCCCGATCAATGGTGCAGCGAGGAGGACGGGCAGGGTGAACGCACCAAACGAGGGGACCCATCTGCCCATCATCACTGCAATTGCGTGACCAAAGACTGGCACCGGGGCGACAAACCACGTTGCGATCCGTCCATCCCAGATGGCCTCACCCAGATCGGTGCGCGCATCCAGGAATGTGCCGAACGCGCCGGCAACGAGCGTGTAGGTCTGGACGGTCCCGAGAGCTCCCACGCCCGCAAGGTCGCGTGAGGCGAACAAAACCTCCCATACCGAGAGCAGCACGAGCAGGCGCACAAACCGGATGGCGTACCGAAGAACGCTGTAGAACCCGTCCCCGGCCGTTCCACTCGAAGCTAGCCACAC
>BJHB01000636.1:0-1589 GCA_014191415.1 Chloroflexota bacterium | reverse complement strand
CACCCCAACCGCAAACACGTCCATCGGCACCCCGTGCCCCCGCCCACGCGCCGACGCAACCCTTGCACCCAGCCATGCGCGCCGAGGCAGTGGGGTAACCGTAGGCACCGGCGTGAACGGACTCGCCGCCGAAAAGACCAGTTTGCTTCCGTCACGCGAAAACCGCGGCCACGATGCGTTGTCCGCCACTGTGGGTGAGACCACCGTGCGTGCACCTAGCCCATCACTTTTCCCCACCTCAATGGCGCGCCCGTCGATCGTTCGTCTAACCCATGCCAGATAGCGACCATCCGGGGACAGCGCCGCGTCAAAGCCCTCCCGCACCACAACCTCTGGGGTCGCCAGTCCCGATCCAACGGAAATGCGAACGACTTCCTCGATGGTGTCGCGCACAACCGGTCCATCAAGGACCGGCGCAACGTGATTCGCGTAGATCGTCCGTCCATCCGGCGACCAAGTCGGACGGTCGTATGCGCCGCCCTCACGATCATGCACGAGAAGTTGGCGCGTGGTTCCCGTTGCGACATCCAGGAGATTGAGATCGGTCACTGGCAGGACCAGCGCCGGCGACGCCCCACGCGAGACGGTGAGGGGCGGCGTGTACGCGTAGACAACTTGCTTGCCATCGGGCGACCATGCGGGGTCCCGCGCCACCGCGCCTGACGGCACCGCGAGAATGACCTTCCGGGACCGCCCATCAGCCGACAACTGGACGAGATTGCCTTCAGACCCAAAGATCAGGCGCGGTTCACCATCGGATCCTCCAAAGCCAAGTGAGCCGATCCCGCCGAACTCGCACGACGCCAGTGCAAGGAGGCCGGCTACCCCGGCGAGCAGTCCACCGCGCGACCAAGTTCCTGCTGTCGGAACCCGTCCTACACCCAAACCCGAAGCATGAGCGCTTGACGCCCGACCCATCAGCGACCTATAGTCGATGACACGCTGATGGCGCAATCCATCGGAGGTGGCGACCGGTCCCACCGGCGCAATACGGGGAGTGGCGCAGCCTGGTAGCGCGCAGCGTTCGGGACGCTGAGGTCGGAGGTTCAAGTCCTCTCTCCCCGACCATCGTCCGTGGCGATGATGACACGGTTGCGGAGTACAAACCCGCCCATCACTGCCGTGGCTCCACGGATCGGCGTCAACCGGGAGAGACCGGTGGTTGCACATCCCCTCCCTCGATCATCATGCCTCTGGTGCGACCAGTGAAACCAAGCCAAGACCGACTACCATCGCAAGCCCACCCGCCCACCACAGGTCGAATTCCATGTGGCCAAGGGTTGCACCGCCGACCGCAGCAATCACGAAGCAACCAACACTCGCCACCACAAAGAGTGACGCAACCGGACTTGGGGACGCGCCACCTTCGATCAGTGAGTAGTCGTGGTCGTCACCATCGGTGGGAGCAGGCCCAGCCGCCTTTAGCGACCCGCCTGAACGGGAACGGTTCTGGTCACTCATCGGGAAATCCCTCGCATCGGGCACGTCAAGCCATAACTCCGGGTGGCCCAGGGGTTCATTCGCCCGTCTTTACGGGAGCCTTTGCGTCGCCGGATGTACCGCGGGCGGCCAACCTGGACGGCGGCTTC
>BJHB01000635.1:0-1609 GCA_014191415.1 Chloroflexota bacterium | reverse complement strand
TGCAAGTTCGCCTGGGCCATCGCTCCGGCCATCTCCGTTAACCGGTTTCTACTAGCGAACTCCCATGTCCGGATGCGGATCGGCACAGAGAAGCACCTGATCCAGTTCAGATTTCACACCCGGGATAATGCAGAGAAAGTTGGCGGGGATTGAGGCCTGGATCCATCGGTGACCACCACTTCCATGCCCAATGGCATCCGATAGCGATAGCCTGGCGATGGTGTCCTTCAGTCCGTACCTCACAGCGCCTGCCTCACCTTCCAGTCAGCAATTGCGCGTCGCTGCCCCTCGAACGCGATGTTTGCAGGGATCTGGTCCGGCGAAAACCATCCGCAGGCCATCGCATCATCGCCAGCGACAGGCAAGGCGTCAGGATCGCTCGGGACTGCCGGGTACACCAGCAAGTAACTCGGGTTGCGGGGATCGTCGCGTCCAAAATAGACCAGCGGACTTCCCGTGACCTTCACAACGAGACTGCACTCTTCAAGGAGTTCACGGACAACCGTGTCCGACCCATCCTCGCCATACTCGACGAACCCAGCCGGCAACATCCAGTCGCCCTGGTAAGGCGCGTGGGCGCGTTGCACCAGAAGCAGGCACCCATCGCGCACCACCGTCGCAGCGGCGCCCACCGCATTTTTCGCATAGTAGGTCCAACTGCACGACGGACAAACCGGTCGGGGCCGGTCGGAAAGATTCACCTCACGCATCGGAGTTCCACACCGTCCGCAGAACCTCGGACGGCCCGGATCCGGCAGACCACTGGGGTCCAGCGGGGTTGATCCGTGCACCGCTTCCATTCGTGTAGTCCTCAATCGGGTTGGCGATAAAAAGGCATCAGGCCGCCCTGCGGATGGGCCATGCGGGTGAGGTAGGCGGACAGTCATATCGCCCGCGATACAATATCCAAAGAAATGTGTACCGGCGTTGTCCGGACCCTTGGGGGAGACCATCATGGCGCTGAATCGACGCAGGATCCTGCACGGAGCATCGATGGGCGGACTCTTGCTCGCCGCAGTTGGTTGTGGCGAAGAGGCGGCCCCGGCAAAGCCAGGCGATGCCTCCAAGCCTGGAGCGAAACCAGAGGTGAACTCGGCAACCGGCAAGGGCACGCCAACCGTGGCGGCGTTCACGGGTGCGCCACTCGAGATCAAGGCTTCCGATAAGGAACTTCTCGAAGCCGCCAAGCCGGAAGGCAAGGTACTCGTCTACTCGACGACCGACAGTGCCAGCGCCAAGCCCCTCATTGCCGACTTCAATGCCCGGTATCCGGAAATCAAACTGGAGTATCAGGACCTGAACAGCACCGACCTGTTCAACAAGTTCACCGCCGAATCCGCTGCTGGGACGGACACCGCTGACGTCCTGTGGTCTTCGGCAATGGACCAGCAGATGAAGATGATGCAAGATGGTCTCGGTGGGTCGTACCAGTCTCCCGAAGCTGACAAGCTCCCCCAGTGGGCCAAGTATCAGGAGCCGGGAAAGACTGCGTGGGGAACAACCCTGGAACCATTCGCATTCGTCTACAACAAGAAGTTGCTCCCGGCTGACGCCGTACCGAAGGACCACACCGCGCTCATCAAGTTGCTCACGGACAAGACCGACCTGC
>BJHB01000634.1:0-1621 GCA_014191415.1 Chloroflexota bacterium | reverse complement strand
CCCGGCCCACGGCTCAGTCAAAGGCAAAAGCAAAGGACCTATCCCGTTATCGAGATAGGTCCTTTGCATTAACGTGTAATTACTTGTGTCCGGTGCGCTTAGTGAGTTCCGTGAGACTTCACGTATTCCAGTGCCAGGGCTACCGTCCTGATTTGCTGGGCAGCTTCATCCGGGATTTCAACCCCGTAGTTGTCTTCGAACGCCATGATCAGCTCAACAAGGTCCAGCGAGTCAGCCTTGAGGTCGTCAGTAAACGATGCCTCCAGAACAACCTTTTCCTTATCGACCTTGAGGGTATCGGCGATGATGTCGCGCAACCGTTCGAACGTAATGTCGTCGCTCATAGGGTTCCTCATGGCATTCGGTGCCGTACGGCAGGATTTGGCGTCGGAGCACCGGCCGCCACCCATGAGTATACGACCGGTCGCCGCCCGCAGACCTTTGCGGTCGAGCGCCAAGGGGCAGCACGGTCCCGGAACCGCGGCCGCCACTTTCGGATGGTCGACACAGTGCATGCGGATTGTTTGACACTTGGAAGTACGGTTGCTACGGTCACCGTGTCGGACACGTTATCCGATACTCGCGGCTTCACACACCGGGGGGATCGGTGGGTGACGGGTGGTTGGGATGGCCATTTCCGGGGTGCGCGTGGGTGGGATTTGCGCCGACGCCTAGGTGCGGGGCAACTCTTCCCATCTTCGACGTCTCGGCCTCGTGTGCGTCATGCACCGGCGCCTGTCGGGCGTCGGCGGTAGGGGGGACTATGTCGGATGCAGGCATCGACCGCGCCAGCGTACTCGGCCCCGTGGCACCTAGCCACGATGACCTGATCGACGCGGACCCTCCGCTTGGGGTTGCGCGCACCTTCGAGACGACCGTTAGCCCCCCGGTTTTCAGGGAAACTGGCACCCGAAGCGTGTCATTTGACCTCCGGCCATCCCGTCTGTCGCCCTTCGACCCCGACGTCGATCAACTCGGGCCAACCGAGATGGACTTGGCTGCATCGCTGGCCCAGTCGGAGCAGGCTTCACTGACGCCTCCTGTGCTCATTCCGGGTGACGAAACTGAGAGCGATGATGCTGTTCGGCTGTACTTGCGTGAGATCGGACGCGTGCCACTTCTCAATGCACAGACGGAAGTCCAGCTTGCCAAGGCAATCGAGAGAGGGCGACTTGCTGTCGAGGCACTCGCCGACCCCGCTGGTGCAAGGGACCATCGCCGTGCCTTGCGCGAGGACGCGGTCGCTGGTGAGCGCGCGCGGGACTACATGATCGAGGCAAACCTGCGACTTGTCGTGAGCATCGCAAAGAAGTACGCCGGCCGTGGCATGTCTCTCCTCGACCTCATCGAAGAGGGAAACCTCGGGTTGATGAAGGCAGTCGAGAAGTTCGACCACGAGCGTGGGTTCAAGTTTTCAACCTACGCGACGTGGTGGATCCGGCAGGCGATAAGCCGTGCAATAGCCGACCAGTCACGGACGATCCGGTTGCCAGTACATATTGTTGAAAAGCTCACCAAGCTTCTGAATGTGATGCCTCGCCTGGAACAGGAACTCGGGCGGGCGCCGAACCTTGACGAGATTGCCGAGGCTGCGGGCATGTCCTCCGAACGGGTCCACGAG
>BJHB01000633.1:0-1621 GCA_014191415.1 Chloroflexota bacterium | reverse complement strand
AATGTGTCCCGGTTCGCCAGCCTTCGACCACCACTGAGAAGTGCGATGTGCCGTGAAGTCCGGTATTCACCGGGGTCTCTTTCCGTTTCGGGAGAGTTGCGAGAGGGTTGTGTCCGAGCCGGTGGGAAACAGAATCTGCGGGATGGCGTGTGTGCCATCCCGCAGCCCGGTGTGCGTATTACGTGAGTAACTGGAGGACGAGCGACGGGGCCTGATTGGCCTGGGCGAGGACGGAGATACCCGCCTGCTGGAGAATCTGGGCACGGACAAGTTCGCTCATGCTGGCGGCTATGTCCGCGTCGGCCACGCGGCTGTTGGCAGCCGCGGTGTTCTCGGAGGCAATCGCCAAGGAACGTCCGACACTCTCGAGGCGGGACTGCGTGGCGCCGAGGTTTGCCCGGTTGCTGCTGACGGTATTGACAGCAACGTCGATTGCCGCAAGTGCCGTCGCGGAAACGGTCTGCGACGTGATGTTGATCGTCGCCGCGTCAACCAACAAGGTTGCGGCGGTATTGTCAGTTGTCGCGACCGTGAGGGTGTCGGTGCTGTTGGCACCGATCTGCAAGGTCTTGCTGGCAGCGGTGTCGAGGAGCGAGATGCCGTTGAACGTCACGGTGGACGCGAGCCGAGTGATTTCGGCCTGAAGCTGGGTGAACTCGGCGCTGAGGTTCAAGCGATCCGAGGTCGAAAGGGTGTCGTTGCCGGACTGGACGGCCAGTTCACGCATGCGGGCCAGGAGACTGTGTGTCTCCGCGAGACCACCCTCGGCGGTCTGGATGAGGCTGATGCCGTCCTGGGCGTTGCGCTGGGCCTGGTTGAGGCCACGGACCTGGTTCTTGAGCTTCTCGCTGACCGCCATGCCGGCGGCATCGTCAGAGGCGCTGTTGATCCGCAGTCCGGTGGAGAGACGGTTCGCCTGCTTGGCGTACGCGTCCTGACTTGCAGACAGCCCACGCTGTGCCGAGGACGACGCGAGGTTGTAGTTGATGCGTAGAGCCATGATGCCCTGATCTCCCTATCACTGTTGGTAAGCCGGTAGTGCGAAATGCGGCCACACGTTGCACCACCACTCCCGGCTTCCACTCCGGGTGCCCGTTGCCGGGCGAGCTGAACCAGATGACTTCCAGATGGGATGCCCGCGAACGCCAGTTTGCGGGCCGAGCCATTCCGGATGTCGGGTCACGCGATGGTTGGCAGACCATTCCCATGACCAGTGTGCTTGCCGGCGGGAGGCCATCCCACCGGCGTTGGGCGGAATTACCTGAGCAGCTGGAGGACGAGCGAAGGCGCCTGGTTCGCCTGGGCAAGGACGGAAATCCCGGCCTGCTGCAAGATCTGGGCGCGGACGAGTTCGCTCATGCTGGATGCGATGTCGGCGTCGGCAACTCGGCTGTTGGCAGCGGCCGTGTTCTCGGAAGCGACCGCGAGGGAACGCCCGACACTCTCCAGACGATTCTGGAGGGCACCGAGACCGGCGCGTGCAGTGCTGACCGCGTTGACGGCGGTATCGAGAGCGGAGATCACCGTGCTCGCCGTGGATTGGTAGCCAATGGTCGTGAGCGTGGCGGTGGAGTTGAAGTTGGAGTTCAATGTCGACATCTGCGCACCACCAACGGTCAGG
>BJHB01000632.1:0-1622 GCA_014191415.1 Chloroflexota bacterium | reverse complement strand
TTGGACTCGTTGCCATCGCTCTGGCCGTTACCATGGCCACCCAGTGACACTGATTTGATTGGCGGACGAGTTGCAATGCCCACTTGACTACCCCGAATGCCTGTCGGTCAAGACTGGCAGGATCGCTACAAGGTTGTACAGAACATCCAAGTGTTTTGAACCCGCATTGCACTCGGAAGAAAGCCCGGAAACACAAAGCGTCCCTAGACCTACGGCCATAGTGTCTTGGAACGATGCAGAAGTCAAACGAAAGGCAAAATCCGACCGCGGCTTCCGCAATGTTCCCAGCGCTCTGCTTGAAGTAACTGTACGCATCCGGTTTTCGTCGACGCAATGCACCGCATGCATCACGAGGGCATTCGCGGCCCCTGTAGTATGGTTGTAACGCAAGGGACGGCCAGTCCGGCGACGCTGTCCAACGGTCCACGGGAGAGATGGCGCCCAAGTGGCAGATCGAGACGAAGTCCAGACGGCACGCTGGCAGGCCATCCGGGAACAGGTCGGGATGCACCTCCGGGGCCTCCGCCTCCAATCCGGTGCTACGAGTCAGGCACGCCTCTCCACTGACTTGGAAGCCCTTGGGTACCGCATGACCCAAAGCATGGTCTCACGGTACGAGCAAGGCATCCTGGATGCGCCTCTTTCGCTCGAACGCCTCGCGGGTTGGGCGTTGTGTTGTCAAGGGCTATCGGCACCGATGTTCATGGACCTCATGTCGCTCGTTGGGTTCAGCTTGCCGTGGTCAATCGGCGACCTGGAGCGGTTTGACCAGTTGCTCGTGCGGTACCGCGCACTTCCGCTTCCCGACCAAATCGTGTTTCGGCGGAGCCTACTCTGGCATGTCCTCGGACTGAGTGTGACGACCAAAGATGATGGCAGTGGCGAGGAACCTTGCTACCGGAGCGTAAACGACAGCGGACGACCCGCGGGAGTCTCAGTGCGAGCGTCGGGATGAGTGTGATGATGCTCCCTCCAGGCCAGCTCGCCCGGTTGATTTCCGACCGGTTGCGACATGCACGTTCGCGCACGGGCGGTCGTGCGGGCAAGGCTTCAGAAATTGCATGGATTGTCCAGCGATCACTTGAAGAAGGCGGCGTGCATTGCGAAACGACACCTTCCATGGAGGACCTCAAAGGGTTCCTGATCGCTTCGCCCCGGGGCGCGGAGATCACCGTATCCGAACGGTTGTCCGATGACGAGCGCCTTGACCTGTTTGCCAACCTACTTGCCCGTGCAATGGTTGACAATCTGGATGTTCGCGCCCGGAGTGTTCTAAAGCCAATCTGGTCGGCGGCGTTCGGTCCAACTTCGACATCCGCAGGCACCGCAAGGGCCTTCACGAGCCACCTCGCCTACGTGGATGGACGCGCTCCTCGGGAGGAAACGCGGACAGCACGGCGAAACGCGGCGGTCGCCGCGGTCCTCTCACAGGCGATCCTTGATGGACATTCGGAACTGGCGCCTCGGTATGCGTTCGGTTTAGAGAGCGAGACACAGCGCCGACCGGGTCTCCGTCCGGCTTTCGGCAGGCTTGTACTCGAGTTGTGTCATCGCTTCAGTCTGGCCCTCTTCTGGCGTTCATCGCGTTATCAGCGACTGCGCGCCAACCGTCAAGTAACGGA
>BJHB01000631.1:0-1625 GCA_014191415.1 Chloroflexota bacterium | reverse complement strand
CCGGGTCGACCCTCCGTGAGAGCTGCTCGCGCGCATAGAAGGCGAAATGCGGAACCTTGATGTCAGTTCTCAACTGCTTATAGGTAAATGCCTCCGCTTCGAGCCGAGCCGCATCGGCCTCAGCTTGCGTCACCATCTGGTACCGCACCATCACGGAGAGGACGTCATCCTGACGGTCTAACGCCGCCTTGGGGTTGATAACGGGATCGTAGTCGGAAGGGGCTTGAACCAGACCGGCAAGGATGGTCGCCTCGGCGAGGTTGAGGTCGCTCGCATGCTTGTCGAAGTACGACAGCGCGGCTGCCTCGATTCCGTACGACTGGTTCCCGTAAAAGACCTGGTTGAGGTAGAGCTCAAGTACCTCATCTTTCGAGTAGGCCTTTTCAACCTCGACCGCAAGCACCAACTCACGCATCTTGCGGATGTAGGTCTGTTCATTGGAGAGCAGGAGCCGCTTCACCAGCTGTTGCGTGATGGTTGATCCGCCCTGCGTTCCGCCTCGCCGACGGGTCAGATCGTTCACCACTGCCCTGATGATTCCGCGGACGTCGAACCCGGGATGGGTGTAGAAGCTGACATCCTCAGCCGCAAGGGTCGCCGTGATCATGACCGGGCTGACATCCCGGAGGTCGACCCAGAACCGGCGTTCCTCATAGAACTCGTAAAGCAGTTGGGTCCCGGTGCGGTCATAAAGACTCGTGACCTGGGCCATCGGCCGGGATTTCAGGTCGGCTGCCTTTGGCAGGTCACGCATGATCGCGGTGTAGCCGAGCCTTGCCCCACCGGCAACACCGATGCCGCAGCCGCCGAGCAACAGAAGCCCAGACAGCAGGACGATCAGAAGTGTCCCCGGGCCAGGCGCCTGTTCCCGAAACGACCGGCGACGGATCAGCATTCGTGCCAAGGTGCTCGCCTTCTGCCCATCAAACGTGCCCCGGTCTCCCTGATCCAAGGAACTGGCACGCCACCTCGCTCTTTCGAGGCCGGGCGCCACCTACCGCCATGCGTCCCTTGATCGCTTCCCAAAGGGGCCGCATAGAGAGAAACGTGCCGGTGCCTACGGCGTGACGATATCCGCTGGCATGGTATGACCTTCAACAATGACCACCTACCCCGAAGACCCTGCCGGCGCAATCGACCTGCCGACCATCGAAGAACACCCGGACGGAATCCCGACCGGACGACTGGTCACCGAACGGACAATGCGCCCGGCCGTGGCGCGGGTGCGGCTGACGTTCACCAAACTCGGGCCCCTCAGGTTTATCGGGCATCTTGACCTCGCGCGGGTTTGGGAACGTGCGGTGCGGCGCGCCCGATTGCCAGTCGCGTACACGCAGGGTTTCACACCTCGCCCGAGAATCTCATTTGCTGCACCACTTTCACTCGGCGCAGTTGGTCTGCGCGAACGAGTCGATATCCACCTTTCGGACCATATTCCTCCTCAGGACGTCGCCACGGCGCTCAGCACACAGTTGCCACCGGGTTGTGACATCTGCGGTGCATATCTGGTCGACCTAGAGGCGCCTTCGATGACTGCGGCCATGAAGTGGGCGTCCTTCGTCATTGCGCTGTCCAATCCAACCGAGACCGGGTCATCGCCGGCCAGCGAGACCGGCACGAGGTGG
>BJHB01000630.1:0-1639 GCA_014191415.1 Chloroflexota bacterium | reverse complement strand
GGCTTCTCGCCCAGGACTGCGAGAACTTGACGATATCGCCAGTCTATGAAACTCCACCGTGGGGGGACACTGACCAACCCATGTTCCTGAACTTGGTGGCGCGTGGCAGGACTGGCCTCTCTCCCCAACTCCTTCTGGCCCGCGTCAAGGCAATCGAGTTCGAGGTTGGACGGCGTCCGACCCGACGTTGGGGTCCAAGGGTGATCGACATCGACATCCTCGCCATGGGTCGCACGATCGAGAACGGGCCGGACTTGGCGATTCCACATGCGCTCATGCATGAACGTGGGTTCGTGATGGTGCCGCTGGCGGACCTTGAACCAGAGTGGGTTCATCCCGTTTTGGGAACGTCCGCGTCATTGATCGCCGCCTCCCTTCCGGATGACGCGCGCCTTGGCATAAAGCGGACACCGATCGAAATTGTCTGGGAGGTTGGGCGATGACAGGACCGGAGGCCTCAACGGTCGGACACGCAACTGAGCCGGATGCGCACGGAACGGCACCGGTCCGGGTGCTCATTGTTCGTCACGGTGAGACTCAGTGGAATGCGGACGGTCGCATCCAGGGCCAAACCGATGTACACCTGAGTGATCGGGGTGAGATGCAGGCGCGGGCGCTTGTCCCGAGACTGGCTGACGAACTCATCGCGGCGGTCTATGCCAGTGATCTGCAACGGGCATGGCGCACCGCGGACTTGGCCGTTGAAGGGCGATTTGTGCCGGTGACACGGGATCCGGCATGGCGCGAACTTGCCTTTGGCGAATGGGAGGGACTGGTCTACGCCGAGGCGGCAGCGAGGGATCCGGAGGTCGCGTCACGTCGATTGCGCCATCCCGCGCGCACGGCGCCGCCGGGTGGGGAGCACCTTGGCGATCTACTGGATCGGGTCAGGCCGGCTCTTCAGGCCATACAGGCACGCCATGCGGGAGAGACTGTCCTGATTGCGACGCACGGCGGGGTCGTGCGGGCACTCGGTTGCTTCTTTCTGGGTCTCGACCTCGACGCCGCGTGGCGCCTGACGCCCGGAAATGCCGGTCTGTCGATCGTCTCGTGGTGGCCTGATGGGCCGATCCTTGAGTCGTGGAACGACACCTCCCATTTGCGAAGTGCCGACCTAAAGGCGGTTCCTGACACCGGACTGGTGCGTCCGGCGTGAGTGCCTCTTCTCCGGTAGTCTCGGCTCAGGTGTTCGTGGGACTGGGTGGAGGTGCCGATGATTCGTGGCCACCGGCTTGCGGCCGGAGCCGATCACCGATTGGCACACGTGACTCCGGACTTCACGTTGTCATTGGGGGCATCGCGAGCGCCAAGACCGCAGCCGCGAAGGACGTTGCCTCCCGCCTGTCAAGCGGGCGTCCAATCGTGTGTCTTGCGACGTCACCGGCCCGGTCGATTGATGCTGAGACCAGCACGCGCATTGCTTCGCATCGTGGGCGTCGTCCATCGTCTTGGGTGACTGTCGTGGCCTCATTCGACATGGCAACAGCAGTCGCCGATGCACCGATGACTGGCGTCTCCGATGTCATCCTGCGTGAGGATCTTGGGGTCCCCGTGTTGTCGAACTTCTCGTGTGGTCGCACTTGTTGAAGATTGAGATCGGTGCGAGTGGCAGGGAAGTGGTGCGCGCAGGAGCTCCCGA
>BJHB01000629.1:0-1644 GCA_014191415.1 Chloroflexota bacterium | reverse complement strand
GCTTGCAAGGCCACGCAATCGAGGTGCGGGTCACCGCCGACGATCCGCGGCGGAACTTTGCGCCGGATGCGGGTCTGGTGGGCCGGTTTGACATGCCTGGTGGTCCGGGTGTGCGAGTGGACACCCATATTGTTGCCGGCTATGAGGTGCCACCCTTCTACGACTCACTTCTGGCGAAGTTGATCACTTATGGATCGACACGCGAGGAGGCCAGGGTGCGCCTTCTCCGGGCCCTGGCTGAGTTCCGGATCGAGGGTCTCGCTACCACGGTTGGCTTCCACGAACGATTGGTCAGCGATCCGTCGTTCATCACTCAGGATCTCACGACCACGTTCGTGGAACGATGGCTGCCCGGTGTGGAATGGTGAGTGTCGTCGGGTCATGCTCTCCCCCGCCCGGCATGGATCATCAGTCATGACCGCACCGTCACAAGGACTCGACTTGCGCCCAGCCGATCCGGAGCCGGATTTGCCGGTCATCCGCATTGGTGAGCGTGAGAGAGTGTCGAGCATTCCCGGCGGATCGAAAGCCCTGAAGTCAGATGATGTCTTCGCGACCGATGAGGACGAGTGGCCCGACGGGGTCGGCGTCGAACGAAGGCGCGCGCGGGCGGTTGTCATCCAGGTCCTTTACGAAGTCGATGTGACGGGTCATGTGCCATCGGCGGTGCTTGAACGTAGGATCCTTGAGGACCGCACTCCTCACGAGGCCTCGGCGTACGCCAGGCGCCTCCTCCCGGGGGTCATCGCCAATCTCGGGTCGATCGACGAAACGCTGACCAAGGGTGCACCCGGGTGGCCGGTTGATCGAATGGACGTGGTGGAACGTGCGATCCTACGGCTAGCCGTTCATGAGCTTTCGGCGGCGGTCGGGGTGCCTGTCCGTGTGGCAATCAATGAGGCGGTCGAACTGGCAAAGGTGTTCGGACACGAACCGTCAGCGAAGTTTGTGAATGGTGTCCTCGGAGCGGTCGCGCGGGCTGTTACCCCTCTTCTGGGCACATCGGAGGAGGGGTTGGGTGCCATTGGTGCTGAGGAAGCAGACCGTGAATGACCGACCCTTTTCCATCGGGAGTGCTGGCCGCGGTAGCCTTTGCGGGGGAATGCACGCGTGACGACTGATCAATTCGCCATCGCCCTGCAGGCTGCGGTCGACTGGCTCTGGAGCCCGGTACCGGGGTCTGAGTATCCGTGGGCGGCGGTGGTCGCGCTTTTGGTGGTCGTGCTTTCTGGCGTGGTTACCTACGTCTTCGCCGTGCCCTGGATTCGAGATTGGTGGAACGATGACACTGTTCGTCCAAATGAGGATGAGCGCGGTGTTTCCACCGTCGAACTCTCACTCATGGAACACCTGCTCGAGTTGCGCAACCGCTTCGTGATCATGGCTGCAGCGCTCGGCGTCGGGACGGTGATTGCGTTCGTCTTCTACCGCACGTGGATGGAGATTGCGCTGTGGCCCCTGAATGGACACGAACTCCAGGCAATCACTCCGACTGAGAAGGTAGTGGCGTACTTCAAGGTCTCACTTGTTGTCGCCCTTGTCTTCGTCATGCCGATCCTTCTTTATCAGGTGTGGATGTACGTTGCGCCGGGACTCACACGTCGGGAGAGGCGCTATATCCTTGCGTTCGTCCCGGGTGCGACG
>BJHB01000628.1:0-1660 GCA_014191415.1 Chloroflexota bacterium | reverse complement strand
GCACCGCGGGTGCTTCACGCGCGGGGCGACGCGACGGGCGCGGAAATCGAGGCGTCTCTAGCGGCACACATCCGGCGGACCGCGACACACCTTCACGAGAGGAATCTCTTGCTGGATCTGGTCACTACCGGACGACAGGACGAAGGGACGCTCCGGTGCCATGGGGCGCGGATCCTAGACCTCGGCACGGGCATCGTGCGAACGATCGAGGCATCCCATACCGTCCTTGCGACGGGTGGCGGTGGGTACCTCTTTTCTCAGACGACGAACCCGCCGGTGGCCACCGCGGATGGAGTGGCGGCAGCGGTGCGGGCCGGGGCGGTGGCCTGCGACCTCGAGTTCTTCCAGTTCCACCCGACGGCCCTGGCAGTGGCAGGCGCACCGCGGTTCCTCATCACTGAGGCAACGAGGGGTGATGGTGCGTGGTTACGCAACGCCTCCGGCGACCGGTTCATGACCCGGTATGACCCGCGCGCCGAGTTGGCACCGCGGGACATTGTCGCCCGGTCAATCTTGACTGAGGTCGGTGAGGGCCGGGCGCCTGGGCATGTGTGGCTGGATCTCACGCATCTTGATCCGGAACGGGTACGGACCCATTTCCCGGCGATGAACCGGGTGTGCACACGATACAAAATTGACATAACGCGTGACATGATTCCGGTAGCGCCGGCGGCACACTACATGATCGGGGGCGTCTGGACGGATGCCGACGGCAGGACCAGTGTGCAGGGTCTCTATGCCGTTGGAGAATGCGCGTCCACGGGGGTGCACGGTGCCAACCGCCTAGCCTCCAATTCCTTGCTTGAGGCGGTTGTATTCGGGGAGCGAGTCGTGGCCTCGGCGTTTGGTCAAGGTGTACGAGCGACCGCCACCTCGAACGATCGGATCCATGCCACCCCTGATCCAGGGCCCGCCATGCAGGTCGAGACGATCGACCGGTTGTTCGTAGATGATGGCAGTGAACGGACGGTCCCACCGCGACTTGCTCCGGGAGCGACGGTCTTGCGGGCGACCCGACGGCAGCTCTGGGAACACGCGGGGATCGTCCGGACGCCGGACGGTCTCGCCAGTGCAATGGGTGCAATCGGGTCGTGGGGACTGATGTCCCGGCCCGCACCCCTTTCGCGACGGGCCGTTGAAACCGTGAACGCCCTGACAGTAGGGTGGCTGATGACGCGTGCGGCACTGTCAAGGCAAGAAAGCCGTGGGGCGCATTTTCGCGCTGACGCACCGGATAGTGACCCAGCCTGGCGTCGCCGACTTGGGGTGCGTCTGGCGACCCCAGTCACTCTCGGGTGAGCATCCTGCCGAAGATTTCTGTCGGTTGAAGATATCTGCGTCGTTACAAGTGTGTCAGGCACACTTCGGGGACCATGACAACACAAGAAACGGCACCTGTTCCCGCGCGCCACGATCTGTGGCTTGATCGCCATGAGGTAACCCGGGTGGTTGCGCTCGCACTTGCGGAGGACATCGGGTCCGGCGATATCACGACCATCGCGACCGTTCCTGCCGATGCCCGGTGCGTGGCCCGTCTCCGGTCACGGGTAGCCGGGGTTGTCGCCGGGCTGCCGGTTGCCACCGAGGCATTCCGGCAACTGGACGAGAACCTGGCCTTCGAGGCGCATGTCCAGGATGGTGCAGCGGTTTCACCGGGTGA
>BJHB01000627.1:0-1663 GCA_014191415.1 Chloroflexota bacterium | reverse complement strand
GACGCGGCGCTGTTCCCGAACACGGGTCGGGGTCGAGGCAGGGTGCCAACGGGCGCAGTTCGTCTCGCGTCGACGAAGGCCTCGGCCTCCGTGCACGCCGAAATTGTCGCCTCGTAGGCCTCGCGTGCGGTCTCACCCCACGTCACCAGACCGTGCTTCTCGAGCACCACGCCAGCAGCTCCGGGATGTGCCTCGACGGCTGAGGCCACAAGATGCGACAGCCCGAACCCGGGTCGCACGTACGGGACCCAGACAAACCCGGGGCCAAGGGCCTCGTGGACCCATCGTTCCCCGTGCGGAGTATTCGTCAAGGCCAGGATGGCATCCGCGTGCGTGTGAATGATGAACGTCGCGGGAAGAAAGGCGTGAAGCAGCGTCTCAATACTGGGCCGGGCCGAACCGGGTTCCATGAGCGACTGACCGAGGTACGCAACCATCTCGGCGTCATCCATGGCCAGGCGATCACGCAGGGGCATGACGTCTTCGAGCCGCACCCCGGGGAAGTCCCTGACTTGCATCGACTTCAGGTCTGATCCTGAACCCTTGACGCGGAGAACGCGGACAGACCGACCACGGAAATCCGTCTCGGTCCGCTTGACGGAGGTGTTCCCCCCGCCCCAGACGACAAGATCGGTATCTGCACCGGTCAACCGCGAGGCATACAGCAGGCCATCGAAATCCGGGAGACGGGCTAGGTCGGCGTCATTCCATTGATTGCGCATGGTGGTGGAACGGACGGGCGCAACGGGACGGCGGCGCAGGTGCACCGGCGGCTACCTGCCGGATACGAGGTCTGCAACTACCTCGCCAACCCCGGCACTTACCGTCAGGCCAATTGCGCCGTGCCCGGCAGCGATGATGACATTGTCTGTGCCCGGCAGCGGCCCGACGGGCGGGGGACCGGAGCCTTCCCAGATCGGACGGAACCCGGCCCACACATGACGAACTGGTTCATCAGCGATGCCCGGGACCAGGTCATGCGCGAGGGTCCCGAGGAAACGGAAGCCCTCAGACGTGAGTGACGGGTCAAAGCCGACATTGTCATGGGTTGCCCCGACAAGGACGGTCCCATTCGGCTTGGGCACCGCATATCCTCCGGCACCGTGGAGGACATGGGAGACACGGGGCGCACCGCCAGTCGGGGCGATCGCGAGGATCTGGCCTCGCTGTGGAGCGATCGGCACGGCCGGAACGTCATTGCCAAGGAGCGAGGCCACCTGTCCCGACCACGCGCCGCAGGCGATCACGACCCGGTCACACAGGATCTCTCCGGTTGAGGTGACGACGGCGCGCACGGTCAGTCCATCGCGTCGGAAACCGGTGACAACGGTCTCTGCAAGGACGACGCCACCACGGCGGGTGACATCGGCAACGAGGGCGCGGACGTAGCCTGGAGCATGAACGCTTTGGGTGGAGGGGATGCGCAGTGCACCCACCACATGGCTGCCGATAGCCGGCTCTAAGACCCGCGCCTGATGCCCGGTCAGCCACTCGACCGGTTCACCAATCTCGTGGAACATCGGCATCCGGAACGTGCGCAACCACGTCGCATCGCGTTCGCGCGAAACAAGCACCATGCTCCCCGGCCGTGACCATTGCGGGTCAATCCCGGTATCAGCGAGCAGATCACGGCATAACCCGGGCAGGCGGGCAAGGGCTCGCT
>BJHB01000626.1:0-1666 GCA_014191415.1 Chloroflexota bacterium | reverse complement strand
AAGGTCACCTGACCGACCTACCACCACCCGGTACCGTGCGACGAACGGATGGCGCTTGCCGGTCAGGATCATGTGACGGTCCCGGTCCAGGCGCACCTTCACCGCCCGCCCGGTCTTCCGCGCCCCGATCGCCGCCACAGCCGCCCAGGCGTTTGCCTGAGTCTCCTTGCCCCCGAACCCACCGCCCATCCGGACGCACTGCACCACCACCTCGTTAAGCGACAGCCCAAGGGCGTGCGCGACAATCGCCTGAGTCTCCGATGGATGCTGCGTCGAACTGTGGACCATCATCCGGCCGTCCTCATCAGTCAGGGCGACCGAGACGTGGGTCTCCAGCGGGAAATGGTCCTGCGCACCCATCCTGAACTCACCGCTCACGACGGCGTGACCGGCCTCTCCTGCCCCCGCCAACTCCGCATCCACATCCCCACGACGAATCCACTGCGGATCGGTGTGGACACTTCCAATTCTGATCGCATCGGCAGGATCAAGGATGGCGTCAAGTTTCTCGTAGGTCACCACCACCCGGCTTGCGCCCTGCCGAGCCGCATCAACCGACGTGCCTAGCACCCACGCGACAGCCTGTCCGTGATACGTCGCAACATCCCCAGCACCAAGGAAGAGTGGTTCGTCATGCCTCAGCGGGCCTGAATTGTTCTCACCCGGCACATCCTCGCGGGTGAGGACGGTGACTACCCCGGGGGTGGTGCTAGCTTCGGAGACATCAACCACTCTGATCAGCGCATGCGCGTGCGGGGACGTGACCGGCCATCCGTGCAACGAACCCGGAGGAAGCGGCAGGTCATCGGTATACCGCGCCTGTCCGGTTACATGAAGCCGGGCACTCTCATGTGGGGTCGGTCGTCCGACCACCCGGGTCACCGTGTCTGGCATCTCACCGGTCGCTTCCAATTCCCGTCTCGGAAAGGCATGCATCAAACAGGCCGGTGATGAGGCGCTGCCGGTAAGACGCCGACCCCCGGTGGTCAGAGAGCGGCGCGAATGCTGATCCGAGTAGGGCACGGGCGTCCTTGACACCGCCATCACCGTCGCGCCACACCGCTCCGATCAGCGCGTCTTCGGCACCCAACGCACGCACCGGGGTCGCCGCAACCCCTCCATACGCAAGGCGCGCCGAAACGACGGTCCCACGGTCATCAAGAACCACCAGGAACGCCCCGGCCACCGTCGAGATATCAACCCGGTCCCGGCGGGCAACCTTCCGCACCCACGCGACGCGCCGCCCTCGTGGAGGTGCCACGCGGTCGTCAATCCGCAGCGCAACGAGGAGTTCGTCCGCACCGACTGCCGTCTGTCGATAGCCCGTGAAGAAATCCGCCAGCCTGACTTCGCGGATTCCCGACGATCCACCAATCAACGCAACCGCATCATGTGCGAGCCAGACCGGAGACATGTCTCCGATCGGCGATGCCGTCATCAAGTTGCCGCCGACCGTCGCGCGGTTCCTGATCTGGCGCGAAGCGAACCATGGCAGCATTTGCCCAGCCAATGGCGCCCCGCCCTCGCGAAGGAAGTCTTCCAAGGCAGTCATGGTTACGCCGGCGCCAATCGTGACGTTCCCTTCAGACCGCGAGCAGCGCGAGAAGATTCGGTCGGTGATGGCTTCCAACGAAAGAATGCCCGGATACCTTTTGAACCCGCGGGT
>BJHB01000625.1:0-1668 GCA_014191415.1 Chloroflexota bacterium | reverse complement strand
AACGAACCGCTGCCACTCCGATCCGACCCACCGAGCTGTCAGCTGCCAAACCCGCGAGCGAGCGTGGTGAGCACGCGTTCGCGGTAGCTGTCTGGGTCATCAAACCGCGTTGCGACGTGCTCCCCAGGCGGACGCCAGATATCCACGTCAATCCCTGCCTCGCGGGCCGCGGATGCGATCACCAACACGTCTTCCGGGTTCACCGCCGTGTCTCCGGTGTTGTGGATCACGAGGAACGGGCGCCGGCCGATCTTCGGGACATCATCGACCGGCCTCAGCTGGATGATGTTGACCCCGGTGAGAACCTCCCCGCACCAGGTGACTGGCATGCGGAAGATCGACGGCGGCAACTTGATCCAGACGTCGAAGGCGAAGTCAAGGACGCGCGACATGGTCGCGAACGCACAATCGGTCACCACCGCACGGATGCACGGGTCGGTCCCCCCGAGCCGCAGCGCCACGGCCCCGCCCATGGAAATCCCGATCAGTGCCAATCGGACATCAGGGCCATAACGGTGCTTGAGGAACGCTATCGCAGCAGCACCGTCGGCGACCTCGTTGTCACCCACGACAGTGGTGAAGGAACCATCACTCTCGCCGTGGGCACGGAAGTCAAAAAGGAGTACGCCATAGCCGGCGTTTGAGAGCCAGGGGACGAAATCCTCGAACTCGTGGCGATTGTTTCCAAAGCCGTGCAGGGTCACCACGATTGGACCGCCGGGAGGGGGCGGAACCAACCACCCGCGAAGTCGCGTCCCATCGGCTGCCACGAACGACACGGCCTCGATGTCCAGTGGGTCAAGGATTGCCCGCCATGTCGAGGTGCGGCTTGTCCTGGAGGGCCGGACAATCCGCCACACGGTCATCGCTGAAATGCCGAAAATCCCGCCGACAAGCCCCAGCCCGGCCGTCACGCCCCCCACCAGCGCCATGTTTCTCATTCGCTGTCCACTCCCCTCGCTCCGCTCGGCCTCGCCGACACCTTCACGGCGCGACGCGGTGAGCAGGGATGCCCGCGGACCAGATGCGCTTCGCTTCGCTCCCCGCACCACCTGATTTGTAGGCGCTTCGCTTCGCGTCCGTCATCATGTGTCGTAACAAGAATCATAGCCGCCGCCATCGGGCCACGGACACTGCATATGTCAGCCCTACTGCAATTTTCAAACGGACGCGATTGAATGAGTGATGGGAAATCGCGCGAGGCGACCCTGCGAGGATTGCCATCGGTTGATCAGCTCATGCGCCATCCGGATATCCAGGGCCTGCGCGGTGGGCTCTCCTCTGGAGTACTTACCCGGATCATCCGAGATGCGCTGGCGGAGGTCCGGTCCGCCGTCCTCGCCGGGGCATACCGCGATATCCCGGCAGGTGAGCTGAGAGGGTCACTCACCGGATGGGTCGTCACCGGTGTCCTGGCACGCAGCGAAGGCTTCTGGGACATTGGGCCCCACGCGGTGATCAACGCGACCGGAGTTGTCCTGCACACGAACCTGGGACGCGCGCCCCTTTCCGATGCTGCACGGCAAGCCGTTGCCACATGCGGGGCCGGGTACTCGGACCTCGAGTACCGACTTGATTCGGGCGCACGCGGTTCACGGCACGACCATCTGGCCAAACTGTTCCGCGATGTCCTTGGCACCCCGGCATCAACACCGGAGACCCTGGATG
>BJHB01000624.1:0-1670 GCA_014191415.1 Chloroflexota bacterium | reverse complement strand
ACCCCTTCCCGTCCTTCCTTTTCCGTGGTGCAGTGACGCCTTCGATGCCGACGGGGTTCCACGGATGCCCACTCACCATGACGGTTTCAGCGGTGGTGGGTGTTCGGTGACCCGCTGTTCCGCCGGTCTCTTCAGCGACGCTTGGCTGTGACGCGGGAAGGGGAGCCCGCGAACACTACCGTCCCGGAAGCAGCCGGACTGTGCCCATGCCCATGGTGGTCTTGGCGCCGACGCCGGCGAAGAATGCAAAGTTCGCCAACAAGTGCAACACCCGCCACGCGTATTCGTCCGCCGGACGGATCCCGCGCCCAGGGGGCAACCCGTAGGTGCACCGTCCCACGAACCCGATCTGCAACCCCCCTCCCAGTGGTACCGCCTCGGTCCGCAGGTCGTACCGCGCGATCGTGCACGCCTGCTCCACCACCACCAGGATCTCCGGGTCGATCCGCAACGGTGCAAACGCGTTCCATCTGTCAAGCAGACTGCCAAAGACAAGCCGGGGCAACGGCAATGGCATTGACCGGCCCTGCGAATGGAAGGTCGTGGGCGTGGTGAACTGCAGCTCCACCCGAGGTGCCGGTCGACGCCCGCCGATCAGGTGCAGTCGTGCCAGTGCCTCGCACGTGCCGGTCCCGGCCCACGGTGATCTGGGAGTGCCCATTACGACCGTTGGGGCAAGTGCGCCCGGCGACGACGCGACCCCCGGTTCGCCGGCCCCGGCACCATTCGGGGCCAACGCCCCTCCGGCAACGGGTACCTCGGTCTCGCGTCCGGAACCGGGTTCATCCGCAGTTGGAGGCACACCCCGCGCGATGACCCGCCAGGACTGGCCGCTGAGGTCGAATGTCTCGCCGATGGCCGGCATCACGTCGGTGACGATGGATTGCGCAACCCCGGCCTCAAGCGCGGTCCATCGCACGGTGCCCCGCGCCCCCGGCCGGACCTCGCCTCGCGGGCCAAGCCAGGCAACCGTGTAGGGTTGCACCGACCGGTCGGCGTGCGTGTCCGTCGCGAGGTCGGCATCCTGCGACTTGAGTGCGCCGAAGAGTGCCCCGCGGACGCGTTCGCCCATCCAGTCGGGAAGGACGGTGGCCTCGGTCGCTTCCAGGTCCATGGTGACGGCGACGATCATTCACGGTCCTCCCGCACTTCGGTACTCCGTGTGGTCATGGCGCCGTGTGTCCCCCAGCGGTGCCGGGTATCAGGTCGATGACCGCCAATGCCTCGGCAAGGTCGTCACCGATCCGCAGGAAGTGGTTGCCCCTTGGCACGGCGGTGAAGCCGACGGCCGCCACAAGGTCCCGGGCGAGTCCCGTGACCATGCTGGCATCCGGCGTTGCAGGGAGGATATCGGGCAGGTATTCCTTGGCGGCACCCGTCACGGCGTCGATCACTTCTTCGTGCGTGATGCCATCGAAACCGTGGGCCACCGGGCTGTCGTTGCGCATCTTCCGGAGGGTCTCCAGGCACCTGCCGATCCGGATGCCTCGGTCGATGCGCGCCGTCTCCTGGCCGTTCGACCGGCTTTGCGCGGCGAGGGATTCGGCAACACTGATCATCAAGGGGACGGTCACCGAGGTGTGCCGTGCCAACGTGTTGTCGCCCAGGCGTCTGGCGGCCTGTGTCCAGAAGGCCGATGCATTCGACTTCAACTTGTCCGGGTCGAGGCC
>BJHB01000623.1:0-1676 GCA_014191415.1 Chloroflexota bacterium | reverse complement strand
CTGATCATTCGTACCGCCGGCGAGTTCCGGCTTTCGAACTTCCTGCTTTGGCAGGCCGCATACGCCGAGTATTACTCCACGCAAGTCTGCTGGCCGGACTTCAACGAGGACGAACTCGACCATGCCCTCAAGGCGTATGCGTCGCGTGTCCGCAAGTATGGTGGGGTGTCCGATGGGGACTCCGACGCCTGAGCCACCTGTCGCGACCGAACACTTGACGCCACGGGCTACCACTCCAATGAGCTACGCTAATCAGAGGATCCGTCCTTCTTCCGAAGGCCTGACGAACCCACGAGACTGGGGCACGCGTGGCATGGCTGATGAAACCCTGGCACCTCTGCCCATGAACGGCGAACCACGAGGCGGGACAGATGCCCGGTCTCAGTTGGCGAGCCAACGCATCGGCGAGTGGGGCAGCAATGGACGTCACTCCCACGCTGGTCGCCGCCAGAGATCGGCGTCAACTGGGTCTGGACGGCGTGCTTCGCGGTCGGCGGCAGCCACCCTGCCAGCGTTAGCGCATGCCGACGCCCTGGACGAACTCCGGTTCATCCGGAATACGATGGAAGCTGCCGGGTCGTTCACCTCAGTGCCTGGATGGGCCACCGCATGGATCGGTGCATCCGCCATCGTGACGGCCCTTGTAGCGTCCGCACAACCGACATCTGACAGGTGGCTTGCCGCTTGGCTCATTGAGGCAACCCTTGCAGGGGTGGTCGGTGTTCTCGCCGTCGCGCGTAAAGCACGCCGGACCGGACTGGCGGTGACCGCAGGACCGAATAGACGGTTCGCATCAAGCTTTACCCCGGCGATGGTAAGCGGGGCAATCCTGACCGCCGTGCTTTGGTGGCACGGACTTACCGCATTCCTGCCGGGAACGTGGCTTCTGGCATTCGGAACCGGCGTGACCGCCGGTGGTGCCTCCTCGGTGCGCCCGGTCAGGATTGTCGGGATCACGTTGATGGCGCTGGGGGCGCTGGCGTTCGTGGTCCCCCAGACATGGGCAGACGCAGTCCTTGCTGTCGGCTTCGGCGGATTGCTCGCCGGGTTCGGCGTCATCATCGCCCGCAGGCACGGTGGATGACGACGATGCCGAACCAGTCCGTATCCAATCCGCGAAAACGTCCGGCCTCGCCAATCCCGGCAGGCTCAGATCCTTCCCGCCCGTTAGCGGGGGAGAGGCGCGACGCCGACCGCCACCATGTGCGCACCGCTTCGGCAGACCAGGGCCCATGGCCGGACCTCGACCGCCTGATCCACGAACGGTTGCGCCTTGGGATCGTGAGCGCCTTGGCGGTCAACCAGATGATGACGTTCAATGACCTGCGAAATCTCCTCGGGACCACCGACGGGAACCTGAGCGTCCACGCCAGACGACTCGAGGAGGCCGGGTACGTCCGCTGTCGCAAATCGTTCGACGGACGGGTACCACGCACGGATTACGACCTGACGGAGGTCGGTCGGAAGGCTCTGGAGGATTACCTCGGTGCGATGGAAGCTCTGATCGCGCGGACCCGGCGCCCGGCGTGAAGCATGACCGCGCAATCTGCCTGCCGGGCCTCTATCCGACGTTCCGCTTGACGGCCATTGATCCACCCCTACCCCAGTCGTCTCACCGGCGGCGGTACCAGTCCAGTTCCACCGCATCCTCCGGCATCAACACCCCGGCCCACGTT
>BJHB01000622.1:0-1680 GCA_014191415.1 Chloroflexota bacterium | reverse complement strand
CGACGCCGACGCCGGTTGGTGCCCATGGCGATATTGCCGGGACGCCGTTCCCGACGGCAACCCCGAACCTGACCTCGCGCCTTACCCCGACGCCACTCGGCGCACATGGCGAGATTGCGACACCTGGCCCGGCCCAACCCTCACCGACGGTCAACCGCGAACCGCGACTGTCACCAACGCCATATGTCGTGCATCTGACCCCGACGGTCGGGAGCAAGATGAAGGCGCGTGCGGTGGAGGAAGGGGCGGACGGACCGTTCGCTGAGACTGGGGGATACATTCCATGAACCCCGGGGATGTGATGGTTGCGCCCTACGGTCCACCGCCGCGTGTCAGGCGCTTCTTCGGGTGGCGCAGCCTGATGGACGTGGTCGTGATCACCGCTTGCGTGGCCGCCCTCAGCGCCGGTGCATTGGCGATCGGCACGCGCCTGTTCGAGTACGAGACATTCATCGTGCGGACCGGCAGCATGGCGCCCGCGATGCCCGCCGGATCGGTCGCCGTGGCTGAACCGGTCGCGCCGATCACCCTGAAGGAGGGCGACATCATCACGTACCGTCGGCCGGTCGCCCCGCCCGTCACGATCACCCACCGGATTGTCTACCTCCGCATCAATGAGGATCCGAAGAACCCGGCACCGCTCATCCGCACCCAAGGGGACGCGAATGGTGTGCCGGATCCGTGGCAGATCGAACTCTACGGCGTGGCGTGGCGCGTAGTCTTCTGGGTGCCGTGGCTTGGGTACGTCTTCGACATGGCCCACGAGCCGGCCGGACAGGTGGGGCTGGTGCTCGTGCCGGGAACACTCCTGACCGGGTACCTCGTGGTGGGTGCATGGCGCATCTGGCGCCGGGCGCGTCGTGAACAGGCCAGCGCCATGTCCCGGGCGTCTGGTGCGGGAACCCGGTGGCCGGGAGGACCGTCGTGACGGTCGGTGGTCCGCCAGTCATGCCCGGCGTGGCACCCGAACATGACCGCGAACGAGTGCTGGGAGGCATGATCGCGGATGGTCCCGGCGATGATGCGGACGATGATGCCCGCGAGGTGCCCATCCGGTACGTCGCGTACGTTCAGGAACCTGGGCTTGGGGCGCGGATCTTCCGGATCGTCGCCGACGCGGTTGGTTGGCGCGGTCTTTGGCTGACCGTCACCGGCACCTTCCTGATGCTTGCCGGTGTGGCATTGCGTCAGACTACGACGGGTTTCTTTACCGGGCAGGCGCAACCGGTCATCAGCAGTTTCAAGACCGCGGTGGTTGAGTTGCAACCTGCCGGGTTCACGCTTGCCGTGCAGAACTTCCTGCCAGGTTCGGTGCAGGTTTCACGGGGCAGCCTGCTCAACCAAGGCAACGTCCCAGTCAACCTGTTCATGACGGTGGTCGCCGAGATGTCATCGCCGCTCGATAGCGATGCGATCGGCGGTATCCACGTTGCAATCTTCCGCTGCCGAAATGGAGCACTCGCCCCGGCCCCGGTGCCATGTGACGAGGCGACGCAACTGGTGCCAGTTTCGACCTACATGGGTAGTGGGGTATCGACACCAATCCAGACGAACGCCCCTGGTGGCGCTGGCATGCCGGTCGGGGTGTTGGTAAACGGTTCAAGCCTTGTCTTTCCGGGTAGCAGTCCGGTTCCTGGCGTGCCAATACTGACCGCCCAGAATGAAGCGGCGGGCACCGTC
>BJHB01000621.1:762-1694 GCA_014191415.1 Chloroflexota bacterium | reverse complement strand
CGACCCACGTTTGGTCCACACCATACGCTGACGCGACAGATTTCGGTCCAATCGGTCGTGCGCCGGTCACATACCAAGTACTTGAACGTGAAGCCGACCGGTATTTCGTGCGCAACCCTGAGACGGGAAACTATTCGTGGATTGACGTTGTGGCGGTCACCCCGATGGCCGAGAACGCCCCGTAGCGATTTCGTCTCGAGCCTGGCTGATGTGGGACGTGCGAGCAATGCCCGGTAAAGCGCGAAGTGTATGGCTGGGTCAGGTCACTCTGTTCGAGAGGCGTAAAGCCCTGCGATAACGGTTTCGATGTCTGGCTCTTCCAATGAAAGGTCGGATAGTGGATAGCGTGACGCAACCGACGCGATGAGATCGGAAGCAGAGACTTCCCGGCGGTCGAACGCAAGCCAGCGGCGGTTGCCTTCAGATCGCGTCTCGGTGGCACCAGGCACTACCAATGGACCCACGCTTCGATCCTCGGTTTCAGGTGCGCCGGGGCTCTGTGCCCTGTCCGAGGCAGACGGATCGGCAAGGTCCACCACGAGGGTGCAGCCACTTCCGAACTGCGTACGGAGTTCCTCGAGACCGCCATCGTGGACCACACGTCCGTGGTCAATCAGGAGCACTCTCTGGCACAGGCGGGCAACGTCCGCGAGGTCATGGGTGGTGAGAACGACGGTGACCCCACGGCTCTGGTTCAGATGTGTAAGCGCGTCACGGATTCTGGCTTTCGCCACGAGGTCAAGACCGATCGTCGGCTCGTCCAGGAAGAGAACCTCTGGGTCATGAATGAGGGCCGCGGCCAAGTCACCTCGCATGCGCTGCCCGAGTGAAAGTTGGCGGACTGGCCGATCCAGAAAAGAATCAAGGTCGAGGAGTTCGCGGCACGTTGCCAGGTTTTCAGCAAACCGCTGGGCCGGCACACCATACATATG
>BJHB01000621.1:0-752 GCA_014191415.1 Chloroflexota bacterium | reverse complement strand
CGGAGCGGCGCGATTGCCATGGGACGAGGCCAAGCGTCGTCGCAGTCCCGGAGTCCGGAACGAGGATGCCAGTCAACATCTTGATGGTGGTGCTCTTGCCCGCGCCGTTCGGTCCGAGAACCGCGACCATCTCGCCTGCCTTGATCGAGAAGCTGACGCTTCGGACCGCCTCGACCTGGGATGTCGAGCCGGGAAGCAGTGCTCGAAAGGCGCTGAAGCCGTCCGTTCGCCTTGTCGTGACGCGAAATGACTTTTTCAGTTCCTCAGCGACGATCATGTTCCGGTCCCCTGGTACCGCATCACGGAACGATCCCAAACCACTACTGCAATCCCGAGATACACCAGGGCGACGATGGGGGCAGACAGGGCGAGCGTGATTGGCGTGAGGCCGAAAGGCAGGATGCCATCTGGCGCGACACGCCCGAGAAGCGCGAGGGCGGGAAAGTAATTCACGAATGCGAGTGGCAGGACCCACGTTGCTGCGCGTCGGATCGGATCAGAAAACAGGTCAAGGGGGTAGCTCGCCAGCGTCGTGCCGCCGTAGGTGAAGGTGTTCATAAGTTCCTGGCCGTCGACGACCCTCAGCGCCCAGGCACCTCCAAGCACAAATGTCGCAAAGAAAATCACTGAACCCGTTATCACTGCGAATGTCAGGGTCGTCCAATCGGACGCATGCCATGGGATGGATGCTGGATCGCTTCTTGAGTACCAGACGGCCATCGCACCCTGTAGTAATCGCCCGATCCGTTGTG
>BJHB01000620.1:0-1697 GCA_014191415.1 Chloroflexota bacterium | reverse complement strand
CTGAACCATTCGGCGCCGTCGGCGCAGTGCCCTTCTCCAAGCCATGCGAAGCGTCGGGATCGTCAAGCAGCACAGTGTCGGAGGTGCCGGACTCGGGGCCACGCACGATTCGCAGGGAATGTGTGCGCCGGGTCCCGGAGCGATCTCCCTCTGGGTGGACTGGCGTTGTGCCAGTTGCATCATGTACCGCCCCAAGCGCGGCGCTTTGCGGCAACGCGGCGGAGCCTCGGACCGGGGTCAAGTCGATATCAAGCCAAGCCTCGACCGTCGACATGCCGGCGCGAATCTCGATCGGTGAAGAACCGGAGGTGAGTGGCGAATGCCCGTCATCCATGGCACGCGTCGGTCCGCCCAGGGTCATCAGATCACCGATGACCCCGGTGCGTACTTCGGAAGTTTCCTGCCTCGCCAGAAACGTCAATGGACGGGTGTCTGGCGTAGACCGAATCAGGTCGGCGTCATCACCTTGCCTATCGGAAATAGTTGGTGGCGGTGGCACCGCTACAGCGGGCACCGCACCCGCCGGGCCAAACCCGGAAGCCGAATCATGGTCAGACCATGCAACAGACTCGAAGTCGGATGACGCTATCGCATCGATGCCTTCGCGAGCCGCCATGCGCCTCAGGTCCCGGCTTGCAGCGACCAAGCGCAGCAACTTGCCACGCCGGTCTGCACGCCTCTTCAGCACGATCAGACTGGTGCGCGTCCGCAATAGTGGCGGAAGGTCACGCGCGTCAAGGATGACACGCATCCCTACCGCCGATTCAATCGCATCGGCGAGCGAAAGGAGCGAAGCCCCCGGAGGACACGGAAGCAGGGTGGGGTTCTGTTCAGCTTTCGCGTGGATAGCGGTTGAAGTCGCCATAACTCTGGTAGTCGCAACGCCCCGGAACGGTTGCGGTTACGTTGCCGGCGGCCCCATTGGATCGCGGCCGCGATTCGCGCCGCATCATCGACGCAGCATCACGTAACAGGGAAGAATGACCGATTCGCGCCTTCGACAGGATCGGTCGCACGTGCTAGGACGACTCCAAGCGGCTCACGAGGGAGGACACGTCATCGGTCGGCGCGATGGCCTGAATCGCTGCAATGCCAAGTGCCAATGACGGCGCGATGACGGATCCATGCAGCTGCCCCAGTCTTTCAGGGTCACCGCACAAGTCCACCAAATCCTCGGTTCCCAAGACCGACACCACCGGGGGCTGACCAAAGTACTCACTTCGCCACGCTGGCCCCGTCAGGACACCTCGCAAGTCCGGCAAGCGTGCACCACCACCGCAGAGCCAGACAAGGGGTGGGAGTGGGCGTTCTCGCGCAAGTTCAGCCAGGCGGACCTCAACTGCATCACGCCAGACCGATGCAAAGAAGGCCGCAACCCGTTGCACGTGGTCCCGGTTCGCACTTCGGGAAATCTTTCCAAGATCCCCAGCCACATAGCGGTTCAAGGTTTCGCGTGATTGGGACGATGTCAGTCCGGACTCCGCCACCAGATGATCCTCGAGTGCATTCGTACCGATCGGCACCGAAAGGGACAGTTCCGTTCCACCTTGCCCAATGCGCGCGATTGTCGTGGAGCCCGCACCGATGTCAATCACCACGGCTCCGGAAGGCGGTACATTGGACCGCACTGCACTGCCCAGGGCGGCTGGCACCGCGACCACGCCGACCAGTTCCAGGTCCAGGCGCTCGGCCAACCC
>BJHB01000619.1:0-1700 GCA_014191415.1 Chloroflexota bacterium | reverse complement strand
ACGCCGTCCGTGACCACAGTCATGCGCGATCAAGATGCAATTCCGGCAGAAGCACCGTTGACTGGCAAACTGGCCATGATCGGTCAGTCCCACGCGTCCGCAGTCACCATTGATCGCCTCACCCCTGGACGGCCCACGAACAGGTGGGCACTGGGTGCGATGCTCGGTGACCGTGCACTTCGGGGGGACGTGATTCGGCTGGCATGGCCCGTTGTCGTCGAACAGTTGCTCGCCACAAGCGTCGGCCTCGTTGACGTTGCCGTGATCGGTCGCCTTGGTTCGGCGTCGCTCGCTGGTTCCGGGCTTGGTCTCCAGATCATCATGGTCGCGATCAGCGCATTGAGTGCATTCGGAATCGGAACAACGATCCTCGTCGCGCAGGCAACCGGACGTCGCGACCCGTTGGGTTCGGCAACGGCGCTCCGACAGGGTCTTACGCTAGGCACCGCATTGAGTGTCATCCTCACGATCGTCGGGCTGCTTGTCGCCGCGCCCCTCATGGCATTTCTCGGCGGAACTGGTGACGTCGCGGCGATGGGCACAATATTCCTACAGGTATCCCTGTTGGGAATGGTGCCCCTGACGCTGCAGTTCGCGCTCGGCGGGGCCATGCGCGGTGCCGGAAACAGCCGTACGCCGATGGTTGCGGGGGCCCTCGTCAACGTGATCAACATCGTTGGCGCGTACGGACTTGCGTTCGGTGAGTTGGGCATGCCAAACCTTGGCATTGCGGGGCCACCGGTGGCGGCAAACGTCTCGCGCGTCGTTGGCGTGATCTACCTGCTTGCTGTTCTCACGCTTGGGTCAGCTCCCGCCGGCCTCCGTATTGGGCGTCTGGCTCCGGCCGGAGCTTCGGGTTGGAGACCCTCCGCTGCCCTCACCCGACAGTTCGTCCGGCTGAGCCTGCCGTCAGTCATCGAGCAACTCTCCTTCTCCTTCCTGTTTCTGGTGATGGGGCGTCTCCTGCTCACTCTGGGAACGACGGTCTTTGCCTCACAGCGGATCACCTTCAGCGCCGGTGGCGTCACGTGGCTTCCCGCCATCGGTCTGGCAACCGCGACCACTGCACTTGTGGGGCAAGCGATCGGCGCGAAAGACTTTGACCGGGTACGCGCGGTGACGCGTTTCTCCCAACTACTCGGCGTCATCTGGATGGTTGGCATCGGCGTCATCTTTGCGTTCACGGCGCGTATCGTCGCTGGTGCGTTCACAACGGACGACGTGATCGTGGAAGCGGCGGCCGGAGGCCTCTACGCCTTTGTTCCGGCGCTACCCCTGTTCGCCTACAACATGATTACTTCGGGCGCGCTGCGCGGAACCGGCGACACCACCTTCCCGATGATCAACCAGGTCACGACCACATGGTGCGTCACGATGCCATGCGTCTGGATCTTCTCAACGTACCTTGGTTGGGGATTGATGGGAGCGTGTCTGGCGTTTGCAGTGTCCTCATCAATCAACTGCGCGGTACTGACCTACCGGTTTGGACGCGAGTACTGGCGCACACGGACGACTGGACCAACCATCGTTCCGGCGGTCTTCACGCACCCAGGCGAGTAGCCAGACACGGACTTGCGTTATGCGCCCGGAGGCCGGCCATGGACAATCCCCTTCGACCGTCACGACCGATTCAGGAACGTATCCGCGCGGTGAACGCCGCGAATGGTTGGACCGCGCCTTCGGGGACCGGAGAGTGGCGC
>BJHB01000618.1:0-1704 GCA_014191415.1 Chloroflexota bacterium | reverse complement strand
ATGTCCGTTATCGAGTATGCGTGGGAATGCGATTGTTGTCGGGGCACGTAGGGTGGGAGTGCCTTGGGTGCGCTTCCTGATTACGAATGGCTTGATGCCCAGGCTTGGATCTTTGAGACCGCTTCGATAATCTGGCCCATCGCGCGATGGTCGGACAGGAGAACAGACTGACCGAACCACACTCCCTCTTCACGGCTCGCGCGGTCGGTGACCGGAAGGTTTTCCTCTTCGGGACTGTCCGCACAGGTCACTTGCCGTCCGCACTCATTCGCGAGCATTGCCCATTTTCGCCGCTCTGACAGGACTGCGGGCATTCGGTGAAGGGGAGTTTCATACCCCGGTGAACACGGGATCCCCTCGGCGCGTAGCGCGGAAAGAAACCAGGCACGGGGCCTGCCACCAAAGGCGGCGTGGTCGTACCGAGACACGTAGAGGTGATGGGCGTGCCCGGTCACCCGTTCGTCGCGCGCCTGCGGAGTGAACCCTCGAACCGTTGCCAGACCTTCGTCAAGGACCCGTGCATTCTGTTCGCGCAGGTCAAACTGCGAAGGAAGGCGGTCGAGTTGCGAGAGTAGCAAGGCACCTTGGATCTCGGTCATCCGGTGATTGGATCCGGCAATTTCGTGGTGGTACCAAGCCCCGGCCGGCATGCGTCCGCAATTTGCAAGTGACCATGCGCGATCAGCGAGCGCGTCATCATCAGTAAGGAGGGCGCCACCTTCGCCAGCATTGAGGTTCTTTGAAGATTGGAACGACAAGGTCCCGATGTCGCCGATCGCTCCGATTTGACGTCCTCGCCACGACGCACCGACCGCTTGGGCGGCATCTTCAATGAGCGCCAGTCCATTGGTTCTCGCGACGCCGAGAAGCGCGTCCAGATCGCATGGTTGTCCGGCGATATGGACAGGCACGATTGCCTTGGTTCGCGGGGTGATTCTTCGGGCCGCATCATCGGGATCCATGAGATACGTGTCCGGACGAATGTCGGCGAATACCGGGATTGCCCCAACGCTAAGGACAGACGTGGCCGTCGCAACGAATGTGTAAGCCGGAATGATCACCTCGTCAAATGGCCCGACACCGATTGCCCGAAGCGCGACTTCAAGGGCGACGGTGCCGTTCGAGACCGCAATCGCACGGCGGGCCTGGTGAAACGAGGCGAACCTCGTCGTGAATGCGTCGACAAAGCCACTACCGGGACGGGAACCCCAACGCCCGGACCGGAGTGCTGACAGGACTGCCTCCTCATCCGCTGCGTCCCACACCGGCCAGGACGGGAACGGCACGGTCCGGACCGGAGAGCCTCCGTCGACGGCCAGTCTGGACTCGGTCATCCGTGTCGTCACGTAGGGTTCCAATCTGTTGAGATGGTTGCACCCGGGAGATATCCACCGCAACCGTCGGCCGATTTGACGTCGTGAAGCCGTCAGAGGCGCGGACGGATATCCTGCGATTGAGGGACCGACAAAATGGAACGCATTCGATCAGCGGACTCGCCGTCTCACCTACGATCACAAATCCGCGACGAGGTTATGGGACTGTGGGCGCTCGACGCTCATGAGCACCTCCATTTTCCTGATCAGCACGCGGAACACGCGAACGACTGCTTCTACCTTACAAACCACTACCTGAATGCCGACCTTGTTTCCGCTGGCATGCCTGAGGAAACCATGCAAAGGCTTGTCGATCCGTCGGTGCCATTGG
>BJHB01000617.1:0-1710 GCA_014191415.1 Chloroflexota bacterium | reverse complement strand
CCGGAACCACAACGTCAACGATTGTCCCGTGCTTCTCCTGAAAGATGGTGAGCGGATCTAGCTGGGCTCCACCATCGGTCCCGCAGATCAACGTCTCGGTGGAGCTCTTCGGAAGGTTCAGTACCCACGACACCTCAAGTTGCAGGGCCGCTCCATTTGCAAACCGGATCATTGCGAACGCAGAATCCTCGACGTCATACTTCGCCGGATCCCATTTTCCCCAAGGATTGAAGACGTTCGGACGGTTGCCGAATTTCGTGAAGCTGACGCCGTAAACGCTCGTCACCGGTGGGTGGCCCATCAGCCACATCGACAGGTCGAGGGCATGGACACCGATGTCAATCATCGGACCGCCGCCGTTCAGTGCCTTGCTCGTGAACACTCCCCAGGCGGGAACGCCACGACGACGAAGGTACGCAGCCTTGGCGTAATACACATCTCCGAGTTCCCCCGCGTCAATGAACCGCTTCAATGTCTGGGCGTTTCGACCAAACCGGCTCTGGAACCCAACCGAGAATAGGTTGTGGCGCTTGCCCCGGACACGATGCCAGACATCAACCATTTGTTGGGCCTGCGCCGAGTCGAGTGCCATCGGCTTTTCGCACATGACATGCAAACCAGCCTCGAGGGCACCAATCGTTGGTTCGATATGGGCGAACGGCGGGGTGCAGATGCTCACCGCGTCGAGGTCGGCGGTCTTGATCATCTCTTCCCAACTGGTGAAGTGATGCTTGAACCCGTACTTTTCCGCAACACCCTTTGCTCGTGACTCAATCACATCACATGTGGCGTGCAGTTCAACGTTTTCAGCCTTGAGGTACCCCTGAATGTGTGAGCTGGCAATTCCCCCGGTTCCAATCACGCCAACACGTAACGGTCGATCAATTCGTGCCATCTTGTTCACTTTCTCTGGGTCATAACCCGGAATCCAGTCCCAAAGATACCTGCGCATCGCGCTCACCCGCCCGGTGCATGGCCATACGCGTCGAAGCCAGATGAGCCACAACGACTTGCCTGGCAACAGCAGCAATGGCGACAACATGCGCAGCCACTGACCATGGCTCAGTAATGAGGCTCTCGAAACCGTGGTTGAGGTACGACGGGCCAATGGAAAGGGCTGCGAAATACTGGCACAACGCAACCAGGACACCCACTCGCGGGCCGGCAAGCGCAAGACCGCCACCAGCCAGCACGCACAGGGGCGGAATGATCGCGAGATGCCAACGTTCCCACCAAATCGGGAGCGACGCAGACAATAAAATGAACGTCACTACAAACCATCCGAGAGAGACGGTAACCAGGACTCTCCATCTGGTCGACGCATACAGCGGTCTCCACCCATCACGGGCAACCAACCCAAGAACTGCTACCGCGGCAGCTATCGCGACAATCGGGGTTCCATAACTGCCTGGTCGGAGGGTATCCGGCATCGTCGTGTCGGTAACGACCGGGTAACCAGTCCACCATATTGCCCGATCAACGATCTCAAGGGCGACAAGAAACGGGTTCGAAAACACCGGGTAGGTTGCACGCATGCTCGCAGACTGGGTCTCGAAAAAACCGATGCTCTCGTGGATCCCTCGGACAGGATTGGGATAGAGGGACGGGTTCAGCGCGACAAAGACCGCAGCACCCACTGAACCAGCGATCGCAAGTCCACCAAAAACCCGTTTCCGTATCCCACTCACGCTGCGCCTCACGGCGTGTGTT
>BJHB01000616.1:0-1712 GCA_014191415.1 Chloroflexota bacterium | reverse complement strand
GCAGCAGAAGCCTCGGGGCCCCGGACACGTTGTCTGTGGTCACCGTGTCAGATCAAGACTGTTCCGTGGACCGCAACGTCCATCAGTGCCCGCAAATCACATCGCCTTCGATTTTCTTCCACTTGAGCCCTGAGAAACGGGCCTTGACCGCAGCAATCACCGGTCCGGCCATCTCAAGGGTCGACTGGTCGGGCCAAACCACGACCGCCGACCACGTATGTTCGCCCGTCCAATGGAAGTACGCGCGCCTAGCACCTAGCCACTTGAAGAGGCCTGCCCAAATCGTGTTATGACCTTCGACAGTCGATTCTCTCCAGGCTGCTAAATCAGCTGGGTCGGACCGAAGCTCATATTCCCATGCGGTCACGTATCCGTCGTGGGAGGGCCCGGACCCGAACCGGCAGAAGTTCTCACCTACGACCGAGTGGCTTCGATGGAAACCCATGCCCGCAGCGTGCTCGAAAACTGGGGCGAGGCTTTTCAGACCGGCGTCGCGAGTTTCGGTGTCTTTCCAGAGCTCGACGACAGTGTAGGAAGTGTGCGATGTCTGGAAGTAAAAGGTGTGGATTGCTCCGCTGGCCTTGTGTGCCGGCAGGAATTCATTGCGGATTACAGCCTTGTCCTGCTCGGTCAGTACCGAAGTGCCGATGAACTGCGTTTCCCCCAGGATGCTCATGACTTCAATTCTCCTATGGTTTCAGGGTTCACGGAATTGCGCCCAGTTCGGCGGGCCGGCTTGCAACAAGGTGATGCGTAGTGTGCATACATGAGTGCACTCAGCCAAGACGCACCATCCAAAAGGTTTGTGGTCTTTCCGTGACTGATCGAACCACCAGCGCTGACCAGATTCACGAAACCTGGCATTGAAGTGCCATCCCGCATTTCGACGATGAGAACCACGTCAATGGCTCAGAATACGTAACTGGAAGCTACCGTTTGACCTCCAACTGTGGTTCAGAACGGCTTGGGCGCAACGGCGATCCGATCCTGCGGGTCCTTGACGAGCACCCCCATGGTCGCGGAAGTGTACGAAAACTCATGCAGAAACGAACCGGTGATTTGTCCTTCCTCAGTCACCGTGGGGTGCGTGGCAAGGATGCTAAGAACCACCACGTCACTTATTCATTCCGACGAGGCGGGCGATGGCAGGCCTCAGGGCGCGCGAATGACCCCGGTCTGTCAGCAATCTATGTCTTGAGTGCGTGCATCCAGCTCCAATCGCCCCGTCCATGTGAACCGCTCCCTCAGGTGTGCGCTACCATCTTCCGATGCCAGAGAACCTTGCGGGCCAGGACCTGCGCGCACGGAGCTTTGCAAGCACCGACATGTCCGGGGCAAACCTTGCCGGATCAAACCTGGCTGAGGGTGACCTCTTCGACGTCAATCTCTCAGGCGCGAACCTCACCGGTGCGAACCTCTCTGGGGCCGAACTGTCCGACGCGACCGCAACGAGCGCGAACTTTACTGGTGCGAACCTGAGTGGCGCGCGGATCAAGGGAGCGTACCTCTGGTCCGCCAACCTGACGGGCGCCGACCTCTCCGGGGCGAATCTGACCGACGCCAACCTGACAGGCGCGAACCTCTCTGGCGCCAACCTGACTGGAGCGAACCTTAACCGTGTGAATGGGTTGGAAACGGCGAACCTTTCCGGTGTCGTCGGGTATTCGCCGAAGATCTAACCGTCTCCAATGCACACCGCCTTTTGGTGACAA
>BJHB01000615.1:0-1719 GCA_014191415.1 Chloroflexota bacterium | reverse complement strand
CATCGGGCGCGCCGTCGCCAAGCGGGCACACGGGTTCGACCTCAAGGTCATCGCCTATGACCCGTTCACTCCAAAGGAAGTCTTCCTCGAGTCCGGTGTCAGGCAGGCAACCCTCGGCCAGGTCCTACAGGACAGTGACTTCGTTTCATTGCATGTTCCCCTGATGGATGCGACCCACCACCTGATCGGCGCGCCCCAGTTCCGTCTCATGAAGCCTTCGGCGCTACTAATCAACACCTGTCGAGGACCGGTCGTTGACGAGGCCGCGCTGATTGATGCCCTCAATCACGGCATGATCCTCGGCGCCGGCCTGGACGTCACCGAAGAGGAGCCGACCCCATCGGATAACCCGCTTCTCAAGATGAGCAATGTGGTCATCACGCCGCACACCGCGTCAGCGAGCGACCTCGCCGGTGCCGAGCGTCGCAGACGCCCTTCCCATGAAGTTGTCGCAGTCCTCACCGGACACCGTCCGCGCGCGGTCTGGAACCCACCGGTGCTTTCTAAGCTGAACCTCAAGTAGGGGCAACCGGAGACGCCCCCATCCGGATCATCCCGCGTCAGGGATGATCCGGCTTTGCGCAGGACCGAAATGTGGCGACACCTGACCGCATCACCGAGATCAAGACGTCACTTGCGAAACCGGGCCACACGCAGTCATTTGCATGCGATGTCGCATTGCGAACCGAAGAATGTATTGTCGTCTACTACCGAATGACCCGGGACTACAACCTTCACGGGATACCGCTTCAGGCCGGCAATCTCACGGTCGGGTACTTCTGGTTCGACCGTCCATACAACCTCTATCACTGGATAGAACGTGACGGGACAACGTCAGCGTGGTATTTCAACATCGGGGACGTGACCTCGTTCGACGGATCTACCCTCGAATGGCACGACTTGGCCGTGGACATTCTTGCGACCCCGTCAGGACGTATTGACGTCCTCGATGAGGATGAACTGCCTGCCGACCTTGATCTGGCACTCCGTTCGCGCATCATGCACGCGCGTGACGTCGTGCTTGGAGCGCTCACCGAACTGACCAGCGATGCCGACATCACTAGCGCGCATCTCTTGGCGACGGTTCCGGCATCCCCGCCAGATGCGTGATGCCGGAACCTCTCAGGAATGGTCAGGACCACTCACCCTGCACAAATGAACGCATCACCTCGTAATAGACTTCGGTGCACTGCCGAACGTCATTCAGGTCGACCCATTCGTCAATCGTGTGCGCCTGGGCAATGTCTCCAGGGCCGATGACCACCGTCGGAATTCCCGCGAGACCCCACAGGTGCGTCGCGTCGGTGCCATATGGCACACCGTCCGGAGTCGCATCAACCGAACCGCCGGTCACCTTGGCGACGGCCGATTGCACGGCAACCACAAGTGAACCATCCACGGGGCCGTCCAGACCCCGTTCCGAAATGTACGGGTCTTCGCGGGTCGCTTTCACTCCCGGACGTGCCCGCATCAGGTCGGCCAGCCACCCGTCAATTTCCGCTAGAACCGCAACCGGATCCTCGGTCGGCAACGTCCGACGGTCGATGTCAATCACGCACCGATCCGGCACGATATTGACGCCGACCCCACCGGAAATCGTGCCGATCGTGAATGTCGGCGGTGTCAATCTGGGATGGCCACGCATGGATAGCGCCGGTTCGCCACGTTCCCGCAACCAATCGATCACTTCCACCATCTGGTGAATCGCGTTATCACCAT
>BJHB01000614.1:0-1720 GCA_014191415.1 Chloroflexota bacterium | reverse complement strand
GTCTGCCATCGTGATCTCTCATCCCGCGGGCACCTTTCCGGTTCCACACCCGCTTCCCGCATGATAGCGCGTGCCATGCCCGGTGACGGTTGGTGCACGGATCTCCGGGAGCGCCGGCACCTAGCCGATGGTGCACGGTTCCCCGGGAGCGCCGACGCCCTCGCCGGCCCCAAAGTCCGCAGTAAGTCCTATCTCCCGGATGGTCAAAAGGGGAACGTTCGTCTCGACCCCCATTCGTGGTGACTAGTGGAGAACCCAGTCTGACGTGCCATCAGACTTGATCACTGTGCGCGAACGTCCGTGCACGACCTGTCATGTGTATCGGGAAATCAACCACTGAACGGGTTTCGTACCTCAATGAAGTTGAATCTAAGGAAGTCAGCATCAGCGGTGTAGAGGCGTCGCACTCCGTTTGCTTGCAGGATTGCGGCCAAATGTGCGTCTGGAACAAGGTTGCCACGAACCCCTGGGATGCCAGAACTGGTCCGGTACACATCGAGGAAGGCGCGGTAGTCTTCACCCTCGGTCACAACGCGTACCCGGGGTAGGGCCAGGAGTGCCGTGATATTCGCCAATGCACTGTCCGGTCGTAGCGGAACCGGAAAGATTGACGGGTGTGTTGCAATCCGGAGGTACCCCATGATGGTCACCCAAGCGAGGCAAAAGACGTCCGGATCTTTGGTGCGGCCTGACATGAACCGCGTTGCGGCCTCGTGGTTCGGGCTAGTCTCATTTGATGCGTGGACGAGGATGTTGACGTCGACAGAGTAGCTCACGCGTCGATGGCTCTTGAGGAGACGGTTGGTTCACGACCTTCGGCATCGCTCGCTTCATCCAGAACCCGGTAAAGCGCATCGCAATCGTCAATGTCAATCCGAGGTTTCCCCATAGGTTGGGAAACCCAGACGAGAGACGGCGGTTCAGTCTCGGCGTGTGCACGACCTGAGAGCGCGGTCGCGAGCAATTCGGAGACGAGACTGCCTAGCGACCTGCCCTCCAACCGTTGTAGTCGCCGGAGTTCTGCGAGTACTGGATCGGCAATTTCGACCGTCGTCCGTGCCATGATGCATGATACCGCGGTTATGCGCATCAGGTGCGGAGGCAGTTTTGCGGACGAAGTGGTGTGTGCGGTCTTCCCTGAGATTCTTGGCAGCCGGTAGCACCTTTTCGAGTGCTGCCACCAGTCGCAATCACTGAAAGGTCACGCTCGCTGCTGGACGCACGCAACCGTACACGCGCTACACTGTTTCCGACGTACTGAAACGGGGAGGGGCTGTACCGTGGCTCGACGTGATCCACTAAAGGTGGCGCCGGTATCCATTGCTGACGGCGAGATGATCGAGGATGCCGTCCTTCGGGTGGATGGTGATGCGATCACCGGTGCGCCGGGCGAAGATCCGGATCGTCTCATGTCGGTGGCGCAGGTGGCGCGTCGGCTTGACTGCAGTGTCAGCCTTGTGCAGAAGTGGCGCAAGTCGGACCGTTTGCCCGCCCAGCAACTCGGCCCGCCGGATGTGCCGATCTACGGCTACCGGCTTGGTGACGTCGAGCGGTTTGCAGCCGAGGAGTGGAACCGCAAGCGTGGCCGGCCCGTCGGTTCGAAAAACAAGACCGGGGACGGATCGTCACTGCGACGGCCCGTCCGGCCGGCGCGCCCCGTGCCCAAGGGCTTGGACCAGCCTGACGCCACCGTCCGCCCAGTCAGTGGCGGGCAGGACGA
>BJHB01000613.1:0-1722 GCA_014191415.1 Chloroflexota bacterium | reverse complement strand
TTTCACGATGAAGAACTGCGAGTCATTATTCACGCGTGGATCGGGACCACGCGCAATCCCGACCGCTCCGACCCGGAATTCACGCTCGTTGTATTCGCTATTGATCTGGCCCCCACCAGTACCGTCACCCTTGGGATCGCCGCCCTGGACCACCCAATCCTCCACGCGATGAAACTTCAAGCCGTTATAGAACCCCTGGTTCGCCTTGGCCTCAAAGTTCTTGACCGTACTTGGCGCATCGGACTTGGGGTCGTTGCCACCAAAAAGGCCTAACGTGATGATCCCACCCTTTTCGAGTTCGATAGTGGCAGTCTTGTTGGCCCCCGCAAGCGCTTGGGGCGCAGAACCCGGGGCTGCCGTCGCCGAAGACCCACTCGGCTTCGCGTCTGATCCTGGCAAAGCGATGTCGCAACTTGCCAAAACAAGACCGCTAACAAGTGTCATGCCACCGCGCCGGGTTGCGCGACGGATCAGCTCAGTACCGGAAACGGTCGAATTCATGTTCGCTTCCTCAAACGTGCCACGCATGAGCTCATGGTAACCATCGGTGACCCTGCACGCCCGCCACAAGCACGCCCCTTGACGGTCGGTCATGATGGTTGCGGACGCTCAACCATGACCACGCGCAATTGAGTTCGCGCGCCACCCGGCGCAACAACCGTCACGGCGACAGTGTCGCCCACCTTGCGCGTGACCATCAGCCGTCGCAAGTCATTGAGACCGGTGACCGGTTGTCCACTGAACGTGACCATGACCATGCCAGGGACGATCCCGGCCTTTTGCGCCGGGCTGGACTCAGGGACCTCGCGGATTAGGAGCCCCTGGGTAACAGCCAGCCCAAGACGCCGCGCAGTCGCAATGCTGAGATCCTCAACGGTTACCCCAAGATACGGCCGGGGAACCTTGCCGGTTGCACGCAATTGGCTCGCGAGCGACCACGCTTGTCCGATCGGGATCGAAAATCCGATTAGTTCCTGACCGCGACGCGGCATCCGCGCAATCTTGATCGCACTGTTCACCCCAATCAGCCGCCCGGCCTGATCAATCAATGGCCCGCCGGAGTCGCCCGGGGAGATCAATGCGTCATGCTGGATTAGTCCCCGCAATGGATAGTCGTGAAAGGTCTGGATTTCACCGGCGAGTCCTTGGATGACGCCTACCTTTGCGCTCGGCATCGGCGGAAACAGGACCCCGAACCCAATTGCCATCACCTGCGATCCGACCTTCGTGTCAGTTCCGCGGCGGAGTGCAGGCAAGTCCGTAACTCCCCGGAGCCTGACGACCGCCACGTCGGTCCAGTCGTCGGCGCCGATCACCTCGACACCAACGATACGTCCGTCGAAAAGACGCGCGACAAGCGTCTCCCGATCAACGGAATCCACGACATGATTGTTCGTCAGGACCACTGCCCCCTCGGCATCAACATCCACGATTACCCCGGTACCCCGACCGGTTTTTCGATCAGTAAGTTCCACGATCGCCGGCCTGACCTTCTCTCGGATCGACTGCCAAGCCGAGACCTGGTCATCCGGAAGGTCTGAAAGTGACCGGACTGGCGCGGCAATGGCGTCATGGCCGTCTTCGGGGTCGAAGGCGCCGGCGGGGAAGAGTTCCGATTCGCGGACAACCTCACCGACAGCCATGACCGAGACTTGGCCAGCGCGGGCAAACGTTGTCGACACTTTCCAATACTGGAAGACCCGCCTCTGCGTCCGCAGCACG
>BJHB01000612.1:0-1724 GCA_014191415.1 Chloroflexota bacterium | reverse complement strand
AGAGGTCATCCCGCTTCTCATACTTGAGGACAGTTACTTCGGAAGTGGAGACCTGAGCGCGACCGATGGAAGCCACGGTAGTCTGGGCAAGCGTCCGCCTCACCGGTTGCAGTTTTTCCTTGAAGCGGTTACCGCGTTGCGTTCTGACCTCGAGGCAATCGGTTCGACCCTCGTGACGGTCAAGGGGCGTGCCACAGAGGTGGTACCTCGGCTGGCTCGGGAATGGAACGCCGACGCGGTCTTTGCGCAAGCGGCCGTCGAACCCGGGTCGCGACGCAGGGACGATGTCGTTGCCGGGGCGCTAGGGGAACGCTTTCGTCTCTTTGGAGGGGAGACGGTGCATCCCCCAGGCACTTTACGCACTCAAGCCGGGAGGCCCTACGGGGTTTTCTCGCCGTTCGCAAAGTCGTGGCGACGCGAAGTCGCACAGGTCCCAGCGGTAGGAACCCCGGCAAAGCTATCGCGTGTGCCAGACAATCTCGTCGCAGTCCGGAACCCAATCCCTGATTTGGTGGAACTGGGGCTCGAGAGAAATCCTGCAATCCTTGGGGCAGGTTCATCTCAGGCGGACGCACGATTAAGACGGTTCCTTAGGGACGCCGGAGCTGCCTACAAGGCGGACCGTGATCAAATGGGAATTGATGGCACGAGTCGGCTTTCGGCTGACCTGAAATTCGGGACGAGTGCACCCCGGCGCGTCTGGCTTGAAGCCAGGGATGCGATCGGTGAGACGGCAGGGGGCACGTCCTTTGAGAATGAACTAATCTGGCGGGAATTCAGCTACAGCACGCTGTGGGATGTCCCGTCAATCTTGACAACGCCGTTCCAGTCAGACTTTGAGGGATTTCCGTGGCGCGATGACGAAAATGGCTGGCAGGCGTGGGTGGATGGTCTTACCGGATACCCAGTCGTCGACGCGTCAGCCAGGCAACTTCGCGCCGAGGGGTATGTTCACAACCGAGCGCGCATGGTGTCTGCAAGCTTTCTTACCAAAGATCTGATGATTGATTTCCGGCGCGGCGAGCGCCACTATCTTCACTTCCTGACCGATGGAGACCTCGCTCAGAACACGGCGGGATGGCAGTGGACGGCGGGTTGTGGGTGCGACCCTCAACCATATTTCCGGATATTCAACCCGGTATCTCAGGGCGAGCGATTTGATCCCAACGGCGATTACGTACGCAAGTGGCTCCCCGAGCTTCGTGGAATGCCGTCCGAATTCATTCACCACCCGTGGGACGCCCCCGATTCAGTTCTCAGAGGCGCGAAGGTGCGGCTGGGGGATACCTATCCACGTCCCATTGTTGACCATTCGGTTGCCCGTGAAAGGTTTCTTGAGACGGCTACACGACACTTGAAGCGATCCCCCGGATCCCAAAGCGCTCCGCTGAGGCTTCCAATCGATTAGATTAGCCAACGATGTCGGCCTCGTGAAATTGTCTTCACGACCTTGGGCGGCATTACCGGTGGTTCAATCCACTGGCTTTGGCGATGATGTGAGCTGTGTGATAGGTAATCACACAACCCAAGTGATGGATTGAATCAGGAGAGCGATGATGGGTGGTCGACCAAGTGGGAAGAGGCCTCGAAAGGGCGTCGGAGCCACGAGCCAAGGTGCTGTGACGTTCAGGACGACTGATGAGACACGTACGTCTGTGACGGTACCAACCCTTGGTGCCATCCTCATCGCTGGTGGTTCGGTCGCTACCGTGATGCTTATCCTT
>BJHB01000611.1:0-1734 GCA_014191415.1 Chloroflexota bacterium | reverse complement strand
GAAGGAGCGTGGTCTTGCCCGATCCCGACGGACCGACTAGGGCAACCGCCTCCCCTTGCCCAATCTCCAGTGCATCCAGCTCGAGCGCGGTGACCGTCCCGCCATCCGGAGATGGGTAGACCTTTCGGACGTCACGGATGCGGATTGCGGGTGGGAGACCCGTCGATGCCATGTTCCGAGTATGCCCGAGGAATGTCACCTCCCAGTAGCCCCGTCTCGTCAGGGACGGCATCGGACCATCCGCGCACCCGGTTGATGCAGCGGGGGTTCGCTGCCGCGATATACTCACTGAGTTGCCTTTGCGGGGGTAACTCAGTTGGTAGAGTGCCTGCCTTCCAAGCAGACTGTCGCGAGTTCGAGTCTCGTCCCCCGCTCCATCCCCACCTTGCAGGTCAGCGCGACAGCCTGCCTGCATTTGCGCCCCGGAAGGGTCCTGCCACAGCGCTTCGCCACCATCTAACTGGACATCAAGTGGCGATGTAAACACTTGTGGGTTCCAGATCACACTTCCATGCCTGGCCGACCTCTCCAACTCGCGTGTCACCGATGCCACCGTTACGGCGCGACGCGGACTCATCCCAATATGTGCCGACCGGTGTGGCGAAACTCGCCCATACTCTCCAGGTCGTCCGGTCAGGGTCCACAGCACGTAGCCAATAACCTGAAAAGGTGGAGCCATTCAAAATGACGTCCCACGACCTGCCTGGATCTGTCCACAGCGCAACCGTGGACGTCGTTGCGGCGGTGATCCGCCGTGGGGCGAGAGTGCTGTTGTGCCAGCGACCGGCCCACAAGCGACACGGAGGTCTCTACGAGTTCCCGGGTGGGAAGTGCAATGACGGGGAAACGAAAGACCAGGCCATCGCCCGTGAACTCCTTGAGGAACTCGGTGTTACGGTGACGCACGTCGGGTCCGTGTTGCACTCAATCCACGATCCCGGGTCGCCGTTCGTGATCCATTTCACCGACGTCCGGATTGACGGCACTCCGCTCACAATCGAACACTCGGATCTCCAGTGGGTGACGTTCAACGAAGCCCTCTGCCTAGACCTCGCGCCGAGCGACCGGCGATTCATTGGGGACTCCCTCGACCGATGCGCCGAAACCGACTGACCCCCGATCGCAGGGCACGGCTCTCGAAGCCACCAGAACCGGCATCATGGACCGGATCGGACCTGCACCGTGGGCTGGATCCGCATAGGCACTTGAATCATAGTGATATGCATTGGTTCGATCCCAACTGTTGCCAATCCCTGCACAATACATCTTCGAGCGGTAATGAGCTGGTACGACTTACAATCAAACACACGTGCGGTTATGCTTCAACGTGCAAATAGCAGTCGTGGAAATTCGCGCGGAAATGAAGGGGTTGGTCGAATGGGTTCGGGGCTACCGGTGATCCGGGCTGCGCTGATCGCGCTCTTAGTGGCAGGGTGGATAACCATTGCCCCGGTCGCACGGGCGGAGAACCCGTTCGGGATTGACTGGTCATGGGCAACTGCAGAGCTGGACCGCATGGAAGCTGCGCTCGACGACGTCGAACGCGCTGACCGACGCATCACGACCGATGAAGCCAAGAACACCCTGTTTTTCGAGTTCTATAACACCGTGGTCGATTTGCAGGTCGCCGACAACACCGGGTATCTGGACACCGTCAATACCATCGGCTTCTGGTGCAGGAATAATCATTCATACGCGAACGGCACGCATTACGCATTGTGTCAGTACCAGTAC
>BJHB01000610.1:0-1734 GCA_014191415.1 Chloroflexota bacterium | reverse complement strand
AAGCCTTGGTCCGCGCGGAAAGATTGCCTATGTTCACTTCCGCGATGTCAGGGGAACAGTCCCGGTATTCGAGGAGTGTTTCCTCGGGGAGGGAAACTTCAAGCCGTTGCGTGTGATGCGTGCCCTGCGAGACAACGGATTTACCGGGTTCATCCTCGATGACCACGCGCCAGGGATGGTGGATGACTCCGACTACGGGCATCGGGGACGCGCCCACGCAATCGGATACTTGCAGGGTCTCCTCGAGGCCGTTCAAGACGAGTAGATCTACCCACGCTTCTGAAGTAGATGACGTCCAGTACGTTCCATCATTGGTCTCCAGCGAGCCCTTTGGTCGCTGGATTGGCTGTCGACGGAACGCTCACCTCGGCGATTTCGGGTGCGGTTCGCGGAACGTCCACCCTGGTGGGGCAAAAGTGTGATGGGTGGGAACGCATCACACTGCACGCCCCGTCCACGTCTCTATCGCGGTCAACCCTGCAGGATAAGGTGGCCGGGCGTGGCGCTGTAGCTAGCGGTTACCGGTGCGTGTCGCGGTGGGGACACTCGCCGCCGTCGCCGAAGTGTCACGACCAAGGAGTGTCATGACGCTGCGGTCGAACATGTTCCAATAGGCGTCGGTATGGTTCGCGCCATTCGAACTGTTCCACGCCCCAAGATAGATCATAGTGCCTGTTTGAGCCCAGATAGCCCGCTTCTGCCCGCCATCGGTCACTGTCGCGTAGACCATCCCATTCGAAATGATCGGGGTGCGATAGATGGTGTCACGTGCAACGATGACTTCGCCGGTCGGAAGTCCTCTCGTCGTGGTCGACGTTGCGGCGGTTACTTCAACGGTCTTGCCCGGCGCAGCTTGACGGTTGGGGTTTGCGGGATCGACATTTATGCCTATTCCGAACGGCTGAACAAGTCGCGGATCGGCATCTAGCACTGGAAGCCGGCTTGAGCGGATTGTGGCGATTGCGTTGTCGGTAAGCGTAGACGGGTAACCGATGACGATGAGGGTGAAGTCCTTCAATGGAGACGTTGTCCACGATATGCGTGCGGGATCGGCAGTGGTCACGTCAAAGCCCGTGGAGGCGAGCCTTCTCGCCCAGTCTCCAGTGTATGCGAACTGTCCGTTCCTGATGTTCTCGGCTCCGTCGACAAGGAAGAGCACACGTGGTGTGCGTGCGACGGCCGGTGCAGCGACTGTGACCGCGCTAACCGTCACCCGCAATGTTGACGCCATGATCGCCCCGGGCAACCCAGCCGTCTCAAATCCGGCTACTTCAACTTGATCCGCAATTCCGACGTCCTCGAAGGCGGTCTTCCTACCATCGGCACGAGAAAACTGGGTGCCTTCAGAAAGGGTTACCGTCCACGTCTTCTCGGTGCCAGCCACACCCGATGCGATTGACATGGTCCGTTGCTTCCGGTCTACGAACGCAACACTGCCTGAGACCGTACGAAGGGTCAGTGGCTGGGTAGTGACAGTGGGCGACGAATTAGCGAGGGTCGAGGCGGCTACGGCGCGCGAGGTAGGTATGACCGGGGGCCCCGCGTCACTTGCACTCACAGAGACAATTGCCGTCGCTGAGGGCAGTTGAACCGGCGGAGCAGGGTTGATGATCTGTGCGGGCGCTGGCTTTGGAGCCACGGTGGGTTCAGCAATTGGAGCCACGGGTGTGTTCGCAAGCGGTGGGACCGTCGGGGTTGCAGGGAACGACGTGGGTGTTCCGCGGACCGACGTGG
>BJHB01000609.1:0-1739 GCA_014191415.1 Chloroflexota bacterium | reverse complement strand
TCAGGCCACCGCGCGAAGCGCAGTGTCGAATACGCAAGCGGCGATCAGGCAAAGCTCAGCGTCTGCAAATCATGCGGCGCATGGAGGGTGGGGTAGGGGTGCGGAGTGTTCCGGAGGGTAGGGAACGGATAATCTCGTGAGCGCCAAAACCACCCCCCAATACATCGGTCTGGACGTAGGCACCACCTCCCTCAAGGGTGCCCTGATCGACGCATCCGGGACATTCCTCGCCATCGCCAGTGTGTCCTATGGCGTGTCGCGGCCCCGTCCCGGGTGGTCGGAACAGGACCCAGCCGACTACGCATCCGCCGCCATCCAGTGCATCCGCCAACTCATCGCGTCTCCCCATGCCGACCCGTCACGGATTGCGGCGCTGTGCAGTTCAGGTCAGGCGCCAACTCTCGTGCTGCTCGACCGCGACCACAAGCCCATCCGGCCGGCGATCCTCTGGCAGGACACCAGGGCCGCCGCCGAAGCCGCTGAATTGTCGAACACGTCGGGATCCGCCACCCTCCATGACCTCCTCGGAATGCGGTGGCCGGTAGACGCATCGTGGCCCCTCGCCCGGGGCCGGTGGCTCGCCCGGCACGAACCCGGCACCATCGCGCGCCTGGCGCACATCCTCCTGCCCAAGGACTACGTCCACTTCATCCTGACCGGGTCCATGCGCACCGATGCCTGGTCGGCCAAGGGGCTGGTCCACCAAGGGACTATGCGTCCGATCAGCGGGATGCGTGATCTGGGAAACCTCCCCCCGGAAGCCGTTCCAGATGCCGGCACACCACGTGATGTCGTCGGAACCATCACCGCAGAGATCGCACGTGCCACCGGCCTGCCACCGGGGCTGCGCGTCGTGTGCGGGTGGTCAGATGCCATGGCCGCGATGCTTGGATCCGGCGCCTTCGGTCATCCCGGAACCGCGTGCGACGTCTCCGGCACCTCCGAGGTCGCCGGAGTCACCGTCCCAGCCGAGGCACAGGACACCGGCCCCCTGATGACTGCCAGAATCGTCGACACTGGCCGATGGATTCTCTACGGGCCGACCCAAGCCAGCGGGGCATCACTCGGCTGGATCATGCGCACCGTCGACGTTCAGGTGGCAGAGAGCGCCCCGGATGCCCGGCAGGCCGCCGCGCTTGCGCTCGCGGCAACAATCGAACCCGGCGCCGGAGGCCTCACTTTCCTTCCCTATCTCGAAGGTGAGCGCGCACCCATCTGGAACCCCCATGCCCGCGGTGCCTTCACCGGCCTCTCGATCAGCACCGAACCCGGGCACCTAATCCGCGCCGTCCTTGAAGGCGTCGCCTGTTCCGTCAGGCACATCCTCGAATACGCCGTCCAGTACGGGCACACGCCGATCCGCGAAGTCCGTGTTGCAGGCGGTGGGGCGCGCGCGCAACTCTGGAACCAGATCAAGGCAGACGTGACCGGGCTCGCATTCCGTCCATGCGCCACAACCGAGAATGGCGTGCTTGGCAGCGCGATGCTCGGCGCCGTCGGAATTGGCGACTTCGCGGACCTATCCTCAGCCGGCGACTCAATGGTCCACTTGGGGCAAACCGTCCACCCCGATCCCGCCAGCCGCGAAGTCTACGATCAACTCTTCCGGCGGTACGTCGGGCTCTATCCCGCCATCAACGCGCAGAACCTATAAAGCGGGCGTCGCGCGCAGCCTTTTCCCGGGGCTTGCAACTCGGCGTGCGTGTGTGAGTTCCCTAATTAGTTGGACGCCGGTCTCG
>BJHB01000608.1:0-1740 GCA_014191415.1 Chloroflexota bacterium | reverse complement strand
CTCGCCCGTGACGAGGTCATGAAATGACCAACCCGTTTGGAAGGGATAGAGGTCACACTCCCGGTTCAGAAGGCCGCAGATCATGTCTGTCGTTGTCATCGGGACATCGTAGCCCGCTGGCGAAACTAAGTAGTATGCCCCGATGCCACTCGCGCTTGCAGGGGGCTATGGTCAGGCCATGAGCAAGCCGCAGCGTCAACACCACCGCGAACCCGCTAGGCAACATGCGAGTATCGCAACGCATCGCGAAGGACTGGTTACTATCCTCGGCAACCTTGCTTCGGGGGCGTCCAAGGTTGTCGGTGAGGACGTACGGGTGGCGACCGTTGCTGCCTTGACGCAGATCATCACGGACCTGCGCCGTGATGCAACCAATTTGGACCCGGTCGGCGCGGTCGGGGACGTCGTGACGGACTTGCTTATCGCCGCCGACATGGCGGTGGGATCGACTATTTACGATGTGTCGTTGGTTATTCGCCGGGCAGTAGATTCGCTCGATATCCTTCTTGAAGTCACCACGGAAGACGGTGTTCCCCCCTTGACCTAATGTTCGTCGCGTCGTGACACTCGCTAGATGATCACTTGCTGTCGCGCGCGATACTTCGTGGCATTGGTCGTCACTGCACTGACCTCGGTCGCCTCATGCACGTACCCGCCCGCTGAGACATCGCCGACGACAGCTGCTACCGTGGTTCCGACGACGTTCACATTGGTCACACCGACCCCTGAACCACCCAACCTCAGTCAGATGCGTCTTGCAACCGTGGAGGCGGCAGCAAACGAAGCCCGGGTCTCGCCCGGCTACGTATGGACGCAAACGTGCGAGCGGTTCAGGAGCTCCCAGTCTGGATGCCAGACCGGTCGTTGACCACACCGAAAGTACGTCCTTGCTCGGGGTCACACGCGGGCAGGCGTGAATCTCTGGATCCGGTTGTTCCCAAACTCGGTGACATACACCGCGCCACCCGCATCAATGGCGATGCCACGCGGATACGTGAACTCGCCCACTCCCTTACCGGGGCGCATCCCGGTCGCGCTGAATTGCGCAAGAGGCCGACCCTCGGGGGAAAGCACCTGCACGCGGCAATTCGAGTATTCAGTCACCCAGATCCTCCCGGCCGGATCAATTGAGACCCCGTTGGGATTGCCGAACTCCCCAGCGAGGGTTCCCTTCCTTCCCCACTGCGTCATGGGTGCGCCGACCCCGGAAATGCGTTGGATCCGGTCGTTGCCCCAGTCTGCAATCACCAAGGACCCTGATGGCTCTATCGCTACACCTACGGGCCAATTGAACTCGCCTGGTCCAGCGCCACCCCGGCCGTTCGTCGCACCCCACGAGGCGATGGGATCGCCGCTTGCCCCGAGCTTTTGCACCCGGTTATTCCCGTACTCACCGACGTACACGCTTCCCGATAGATCGAGTGCAAGCGCCTCAGGAGCAAGGAATTGTCCCGGGTCCTTGCCTGCCCGTCCCCACATTTCGATCAGGTCGCCGGTCGGCGAGAAGATTTGAAGTCGATTGTTGCCTCGATCGGCAACATATACGCGACCGTCTGCACCGATTGCGATTCCATATGGGTTCACGAACTCGCCCGGTCCGCTTCCCTTGCGACCCCATTCGGCAATTGGCAATCCGGACGCGGACAACTTCTGGACACGATGGTTGCCATGTTCCGCCACGAGGATTGAACCGTCGGGGCCAATCGCTATGCCCGCGGGTCCATTGAACTGGCCCGGCGC
>BJHB01000607.1:0-1740 GCA_014191415.1 Chloroflexota bacterium | reverse complement strand
GGGCAACGTGCGTCCTGCTGTCTGGCGACGGCCCCCGCGCATCTTAGCCGGGACATGCGCGTAGTGCAATTGGGGTCAGTTGCGCGGACGAGATTGCCAGGGATCCGCGATGGCAAGCGCATTTCGGGGCCAACGGCCGTCTGGTTGGGGACTGCAATTTGCGTTGAATGTGGGACGATGTGCGTTGATGTGGTCGGGGAAAGTTGGATCGGCGGCCCCGGTGCATTCTTGCGGTCCCGGTGCATTGTTATGGAGGGCAGTGTGGTGAAACCAATGCGCATTGCAATCACTGGCGGCAGGGTTGGCTTGTGGGTCAGGATCTGTGCAGTCTGGTTACTTGCTTCGTTCCTCGTCCCGACATGCGGGGCCCCATCGCCTCCATCACGACCCTCCGGATCGGCCCCGCCCGCGGCGACTGCAGCGCCCACGAAGGTTCCGTGATGGCACAGCCACAACTGGTGTGGTCGGCCTGCTCCCGATAGCGAGGTGACTACCTTGCGGATGTTGGGGTTTACGGGGCTACTGCTACCGGCAGTCTAAGTCCATCGCGAGTCGCTTGGATCAGGTCAGGAAGCCAGACGTCACGCACGCGCGCAGTCCCACTTGCGTTCGTCACGGCTGACGGGTCGCTTCCCGGTAACGCGTCGCTCCGAAGCACAAGTCTTACTTCAAGGTCGTCAACCGGACGTGCAGCGTGGTCGCGAACACCGATGATCACTTCGGCGTGCCCAGGCCGCCGATCACTGTCAGGCCGGATTGTTGGCGCCAAGTGCAGCGAACTTCCGTCGGGCATGGACACCGTAAAGGGGGAACATGCAAGGACGTGGGTCAGCACCCTCGTGGATAGACTGGAACCTTGACCACGGGATCCGGGTTCGGATCCTCGCAAACGGTTCGAATTGGAATTGACCTTGGATCCGGTCCATCCCAACATCGCCACCGGGAGCTCCGGCCGTCGCCTAGCGATCGAAAGGACCGCAAGCAGGTTTCCGAGGTCTGGGTCGACTGTGCTTTGGGCGTGATCGGGCGGAGAGCCCGTCTCAAATGGCCTTGCCTGTAGCCCGGCGCGCGTGACTGACCGAAGGTGATCGGGAGTCGTTCGCACCGCCCAAGCCAGGCGGTCCACCATCGCCTGCGACAGTTCGTCGACGTGCAATCCCCCGTTTTCGAGGAGGCTCAGGGCGACTGGGTCAATGCCAGCTTCGGAAGCCACGCTGATTATCGTCCGATCAGAACCGCGACGTATTCCGGCGAGAAATTCGCCGAGATGCCGGACCTCTTCGGATGCCGCCCACGTTGACCGATGAGCGAGGAAGATTGACAGCCGACGCACGTGCAGACGGTGATCGTCTGTCGATCGGTCCCAGTCATACGTGAGGGGCCAGAGATTGGTCGCTTCAGCAAGTGCAACCAGAGCCATCCCGGCGTCCAGTCCCCACGACGGATCCGCCAGAGGGTCGTCGTTCCGGTCTTTCAACCCTCCGCCAGGCGGTTCATCCTGGACCCAGTGGTACCCATGACGCTCATTACCCCGCATCACTTCCGAACCCCGCGGGAGGGGTGCGTGTCCTCCGACTGCGCAAAGAATGGCTCACCCCAAAGTGCCTGATGCCGGGCGTAGAGTTGGCGAAGTCCGGCGGCAACAGCGCTCGCTAGGGTTGGGCGGTCGGGCCACGTCAGTCCGTTTGGGTCAACGGTTGCGCGAATGGTCTGTAGCGCGTTGTCTATGACGACCTCTCG
>BJHB01000606.1:0-1764 GCA_014191415.1 Chloroflexota bacterium | reverse complement strand
CTATCGGTGTCCGGCGGTGTCACCCCTGGCCATCGCCGGTACCTATGTGTCTGAACCCGCCGAGACACACTGGGGAAGGAGGCAACGATGATCGACCTGAGCATCCTCGCTGAGCGCAACAGCATTAACGATGGCCAGGCCAACGCGCTCGAGTTCGCCATCGACTGCCTGGTGGGCATGGATGACGCGATGGACAACGCTGATCCGGAGGCCGTCGTGCCCCAGGCGGTGGTCAAGGCGGCGATCGTCTTCCTGCTCGACAACTTCGGTGGGTCCCACGAACGGATCCGGAACCGGCTAGATAGCGGAGACCTGGACGCGCTGATCCTCGACACCCGGCGGTGCATCCTTCCCCGTGCCGTCCGCGGACGTGGCCACTAGGGGAGCGTGGCGGGCGTGTCACCCAAGCCCCGGGACTGCGGCCTACCCCAGAAGGACCAGTTCGGGGATACCAGCATCGCCAAACCAGACAATCGCGTTCTGGCGGAACTCCCGCCCGAGTGAGATTGCGTCGGAGCTGGCAAGTCCGACCGCGAACACACTCCGTTCCGGTACCCATGCCTCATCGGTGCCGACGCCTTGGCCTTCGTGCACGGTGACCCCCGGGAAGCCGGCCAGGCGGTTCAGCAATCGGGCGTGGGCCGCCTCATTTTGGGCCTTGGAGGTGTTCTGATTGCTGTGCGGGTTCCACGCCGTAATGAATGCGGCGCATGTCGCGCCCGCATCCGCCAACAATCCGCCGACCGTCCCGGGGCCGCTCCCGACCAGTTCGCCGATGCGCAATCTTGGCCCCGCGCCACCCATCCCCAACTGGTAGGTCGTGCCGAGGTACGCCTCAATCAGGTCGCCCGCGATAGATGACGCTGCGCGGGCAGCCTCGCCGGTGGTCAGGTCGCCGTTTTCCGCGACGAGCACGATGTGAGGAATGTGTTCGTTGTCAGCCATGGAGACCTGTTGGAACCATCATAGGCCGTCTTTGGAGTCCGTGCCGAGAAGCAGTCTCAAGCCATGGCCCTGAATTGTGTGAAGGCGGAGGTGGTACGTGGGGTATGCAAGCGACAGAACATTCACATCCCTTACCCCCTGTCCCTCACCCCCTGTCCGTCACCCTCGAGGCTGAGTTGGGGGGCGACCAAAGCCCGTCCGGCTCAGGCACGTCATTCCGCCACCCTTGGCCCGTCGGCGGGTGTCCACGGATCGCATCCTCGGGGTCTCGCCATGGGTCACTTAGGCCTCGCTCCGACGCCGTCACCACCGAGTTGGGCATCGGCGCAAAACCGGGCGGATCGGGAACTGCGGGCAGGGATGCCCGTACACCAGTGCTTCTCAGTACTTGAGTGACCGCACCCGTTTGTAAATACAATGATGTCGTGTGCAATGATTGAATGACATAGCACACTTGATCTGTAGTCCGCGAGACAACCAGTCTACAAGGAGTCCAACCCCATGACCCGGCATCCGTCGAACACCTTTACCGTTGCACCCGGAATTACCGTCGGGTGCATCACCGCAGACAGCATCACCGCGGTGGCGACCGACGGTATCGTCAATGCTGCAAATGCACGACTGCGGGGCGGGTCCGGCGTGAACGGTGCCATCCACGCTGACGGTGGCCCGGACATCATGGCCGAATGCAGTCTCCTCGGCGGTTGCGAACCCGGTCAGGCCAAGTCCACCACGGCCGGGCTCCTGCCGGCCAGGCGGGTCATCCACGCGGTCGGGCCACGGTACGGCGCAGTCACCCCACACGAGGCGGACCGGTTG
>BJHB01000605.1:0-1765 GCA_014191415.1 Chloroflexota bacterium | reverse complement strand
ATGGTCCACATGCCCCACCGTCCCCACATTCACATGAGGCTTGTTCCGCTCGAACTTCTGCTTCGCCATCGACCTCGTCTCCTCGAATGGTGGTTGCCGCCCCGTCAGTGACGGAGCGAAATCTTGACTACTGCTTCTAGCATCACACGCCCATCAAGCATTCCGGAAAACCACTGTTTCGGAGTGGCACCCAGACCCGTCAGCGCAGAGCATCAAGCTGATGCACCCAATGCATTCGGAACACACGGCAGTAGGTTCGGGAGCCCACATCCGGGATCGAACCGGAGACCTCAGTCTTACCAAGACTGTGCTCTACCTACTGAGCTATGTGGGCAAACACCACCGGCACGTAGCCGACATGAACATTGTCACGAACCTTGGGCCGTGACAAACGGCCTGCAAATCCCGGACAACCATCTGGCGGAACTGACTGGGTTGGGCATAACCGGAGCCGGTGAAGGGACTTGAACCCATGACCGGCGGTTTACAAAACCGCTGCTCTACCACTGAGCTACACCGGCACGAACATGAGTATAGAGTTCTCGGGACTTCAGGGGCAACCGTTAACTCTCGTCCGCCTCTTCCGGTCCCACCATCGGAATACCTCCACGGCGCGCCTCGAAAAGCACCACGGCCGTCGCAACCGAAACATTCAATGACCCGAGGCGGCCAAGAAGTGGAATGCGAATCAGTGCATCGCACGCACCAGCCACGAGCCTGCTGAGTCCCTTCCCCTCCGCGCCAGCAACGATGACGGTCGGGCGGTCAAACGTCGCTTCAGAGTGAGTTCCCTGCGCGTCACCATCGAGGCCGTACACCCAGTAACCGTCCCGCTTCAGTGCCTGAAGCGTCGTCGTAAGGTTTGCAACCTGAATGACCGGGACAGTGTCGACCGCGCCGGCGGAAGACCGTGCAACGGCAGCCGTGACTGGCGACGTTCGCCTCGAAGGCACGATCACCGCCGCAACACCAGCACCATCGGCAGATCGAAGGACCGCTCCCAGATTCTGGGGATCTTCAATCCCGTCCAGCATCACGATGATAGGGATCCTGTCCTGCGCCGCCACTATTCCAGGAAGCTCGGTCAGGTCGCGATACCTGAAGGGGCGGACCCGTGCGACGGCACCTTGATGGAGGGCCCCACTTGTCATCCGCTCTATGGCATCTGTGGTGACCACATGAACCTCAATGCCCATGCTGATGGCTCGTTCAGCGGTCTCCTGGTGTCGCGCAGTCTCCGTTGAAGCCAACCAGAGTTCACGGACCACACCAGCATCAATCGCCTCGCGAACCGGGTGGGTTCCCCAGCGAAGGGTTGGTGGCGGCTCGCTTCGCGCCGGTCGTTCGCCGGCGGCGAAAGCTCCGGCGCGACCACGATCAGCAAGTTCACCGCGGTCACCGCGACGAGTTCGGGGCGACGTCCCACGCCCGCGACCACCTGTGTCGGAACTCCTCCCAGCACGCGGCTCGCCGCGAGGCTTTCGCGTCGGCCTGGCCTGTCCGACCGATGGTGCATCCGCCTCTTCGCTGCTCCAACTCACGGGCGCACGGTCAAGGCCGTCTGCCCAAGGCACGAATGGAGGCCTCTGGGGGCGCCTCGCCTCGCCCCTCGTGCCTCTGGCGGGGCGCGCATTCGAGCTGCGTGTCTGCGCGGCACGGGCCGATGGTTTGCCCGTCGACTTCGGCCCTCCGGAGGAGCGCCGTGGTGAACCCTTGCGCGCTGCCATCACGCAGGATCCGATTCTGACGGTCCGGCAGCGACACC
>BJHB01000604.1:0-1779 GCA_014191415.1 Chloroflexota bacterium | reverse complement strand
TGTCGCCAAATGTGATGGGATTGACCTTGACGCCGTCGACATCGCCGTCGCCGAACGCTGCTGGCGGGTTGGAAACGGCTTGCGAGGCGCACTCTTGGCCATCAGCCGGCGTCTTTTCCTCCCGCCCACTGAACACCTGGATGCATCCGGGAACCCGCGTGATGTGGTCTCGGTGCTGAGACAGGTCGCCGCCCGCCATTCTGGCACGTCTGAGGCCCTGATCGAGGCGATTTCCACGGCGCTCGAGGCACGTCGCGCTCGATGGGACGCCGAGGCCATACTGCTTGCCTTTCCCATTCCCTACGCGACGTGGGCGCAGCGGTTCGAGGAAGTACGGCGAGAAGGGACAGGTGGTGATGGGGCGTCTCTGGTTGATGAAGTTGCCGAGTTGCTGGCCTCCGACGGTTCCGACCAGCTCTCTGCCTCAGGCGAAGAGGATGCAGCGCGTCGATTGATCGCACGGTCGACGCGAACGGCACATCGCGAAGCGCATCAGCGGCACCGTGAACGCGTCCTCGCCGAAGCACGCCTCCTAATCGAGTCCGGAGTAGATGAAACCGGGATGATCGCCCAGCTTGAGGCACGCCGTGATGACTGGTCGTCACAAGTGATGGACGATGCCGGTGTCCTCGCCCGGCCTTCGACACCTTAGCGCCTCAGCTTGCGTTTCCCCCGGTTCGAGCGTACTCATGGGCCGGCGCGGGCTTAGCCAGCTATGAGGGCCCTGGTCTGAAATTGAATCGGTGCGCCCACCCGTTGGTCGGAGGCCGTGGGCGCATCGATCTATTCAGGCACGCCGGCGAAGACGCGTGTCCCGCGCGTGCAGTTCGACACGCGGGTATCATCGCCGCTCGAAGGAAATGTGATCGTGGTTGCGAAACATCCTGCTGGTTCCTTGATCAGCCGTCTCGGCGTCTCGCCGGTAATCAATGGTATTGGCACCGTCACCAAGCTTGGCGGTTCGCTGATGCCTCCCCCAGTATTGGATGCGATGCGTGACGCTGCATCTGCCTACGTACCGCTTGATCAGTTGCAGACGGCGGTTGGACGACGCATCGCCGAACTGACGCGCAACGATGCCGCGTATGTCTGTTCAGGTGCAGCTGCCGGATTGGTGCTTGCGACTGCTGCCTGCATAAGCGGTGACGACCCGGAGATCATGGCCTCGCTGCCTCGCCCGGAACGTATCGCTGGGGCACCCACGCGTGTGGTCATGCATCGTTGCCAGAGGATTGGGTACGACTTTGCCGTCCGTTCGACAGGTGTCGAGATTGTGGAGATCGGTCCTTCGCGGCAGGCCGCGGCGCACGGTGCAGTGACAACGACCGACGATCTGGAGTTTGTCCTCAACGATGCCACGGCGGCGGTGTTGTACATCGCAGGTTCGCCACACGCACCGGGAGCACTCCCTCTGGAAAAGGTGATCGAGTTGGCGCACGCGCATGGTGTGCCGGTGATTGTTGATGCCGCCGCCCAGATCCCCGCCGTGGAAAACCTGTGGCACTTCAGCGGTCACGGCGGCCCTGCCCTATGGGCGCGCGCTCTCCATTCGGCCGGTGTGACCGAAGACGCTCCGCAGTCTGTCCTAGGCCTCGGTGCCGACCTTGCGATCTTCTCCGGCGGGAAGGGCCTTTGCGGCCCGCAGTCGGCTGGCCTCATCCTTGGCCGACGCGACCTGATCGACGCTGTCGGGTGCCAAGGGAATCCGAATGCGCTCATCGGGCGGCCCATGAAGGTGGGCAAGGAAGAACTCTGCGGGATGGTGGCGGCCGTCGAGTG
>BJHB01000603.1:0-1782 GCA_014191415.1 Chloroflexota bacterium | reverse complement strand
CTTGGTCTTGCTTCGGTCATCGATCGGGGTTTCGCGGTGGACATGGCGCCCATCATGGCGCGCGGATCCATTTTCGTGTCATGCCAGTTGCATGAAAATCTTGGGAGTTCAAGCTTGCTTGAAGCGATGGCTACTGGTCTTGCAGTGGTGGCAACCGATGTCGGAGCGACCCGGACCATTGTGGACGAGACGATCGGTGCGGTGGTCCCTCCAACCGCCGAAGGGATTGCATCAGCGGTTGTCGCGCTCTGTCTTGATCCGGCGCGACGGGTGGCCTGTGGGGTCGAGGCGCGCGCACGGGTCGAGGCACGGTATGGCCCCGACAGGTACGTCGCGAAGTTGCTGCCGGTCTACGGGGACGTGATCCCGGTCGAGTGACGGCGTGCCTGGGACGTCTGTCACGCAAACGTCGCGTCGGCATTGGGCCGCAAGCTGATCTTGGGGTAGTGTCGTTGTTTGAAGGCATGTACGCTTGTACTGGCGCATCCGCCACGTGTCCTGGCGAGTTGAAGGTTGCCCGGTCGGTGGCGGGTCAGTTGAGAGGAAGCGGAGATGGACGACCGGCGATTGCGTGAAGGGATCACCCCGGAACCGGTGTACCGGCGTCGACACGCCATCATGCGGGCTGCGGGCGTGCTGCCGATGATCGCGGGGGCGGGCCTTGTGGGTTGTGGCCAGGAAGAAGTGGCCGGACAGGCAGTGGTCCCAACTCCGGGGGGAGAACAGGCGGTAGTCGCAACCCCAGGGTACGAGGAGGTCCTGACCCCGTTCGAGTCGGTCACTTCCTACAATAACTTCTACGAGTTCTCGACCGATAAGGACGGGGTGGCGAAACTTGCACAGTCGTTCAAGACCTCGCCGTGGACGCTTTCGGTCGGGGGATTGGTTGAAAAGCCACAGACGTTCACCGTCGAAGACTTGGCCGCGATGTTCATGCCTGAGAGGCTTGTCTTCCGGATGCGCTGTGTCGAGGGATGGTCGATGGTGATTCCGTGGCAAGGGTTTCCCATCTCGCGCATCCTCGACAAAGTAATCCCGAACGGTGAAGCGAAGTATCTGCGGTTCGAGACGGTGAAGCGTCCGGACGAGATGCCGGGAATGCGGGGGTTCAGTCCGTATGCGTGGCCGTATGTGGAGGGACTGACGCTGGATGAGGCCCGGAACCCACTCGCGACGATTGCCACTGGGTTGTACGAAAAGCCATTGCTCGCGCAGAATGGTGCGCCGGTGCGCCTGGTTGTGCCTTGGAAGTATGGATTCAAGAGCATCAAGTCGATCGTGAAGATCGAACTTGTAGCCCGGCAACCGACATCCCTGTGGATGGCGGCAGCGCCGAGCGAGTACGGGTTCTTCGCCAACGTCAACCCGGAGGTTCCTCACCCGAGGTGGACGCAGGCGACCGAACGTCGCATCGGTGAGACGAGACGTCGCCCGACTCTCTATTTGAATGGATACGCCGCTGCCGTGGGTAGCCTCTACGCGGGGATGGACTTGAACAAGAACTATTGAGGTCTTGGGCACGGGAGTGGGGCGTGAGGCGGAGAAGGACGGTTGGTCAGGGCAGCTCTCTACGGGCAGGAACCGTGAATGGCATCCGGCACGGGGGCCCGGAAGAGGTGCCCCGGCCCCGTTCGATGGGGGCTGACCAGTCGCAAGCAGATCGCCTCTCAAATGAAGGGCGTCGGGTCCGTCAGCCGCGGTGGCGTGCGTTTGCCCAGGTCGCAGTGCACGCGGGGGCAGTCGTCCCACTTGCGATGCTCATCTGGGACTCATTGACAGGTG
>BJHB01000602.1:0-1786 GCA_014191415.1 Chloroflexota bacterium | reverse complement strand
GTCATGTACGCCTCAAGCGGGTTGCGGTTCGCCGAGGACGCGCGGACAGCGGCGCGGGAAATCCGGGATCGGATCAACGCCGCCCGGGTGACCGCGATCGACGCACTTCGCGGGAGATAGTCCCGGTCCCGTTGATCGATGCTGCGGCCCTTGACGCAACGCCGCGCGCGCCTCGCTATGACCCGTCGGTGCCGATGGCATTTCAGTTGGATGATCTGTTGCGCCTCAAGAAGGCTCATCCGTGCGGCGGGACGGATTGGGTCGTTTTCCGCCTCGGTGCGGACATCGGGCTGAGGTGCGGCACGTGCGGCCATCGTGTTCTGGTTCCGCGACGTGACCTTGAACGGCGGGTCGTGCGTCTCCTCAGGCCGGGAGATGCCGAAACGCACGCTTGATCAGATGCTGCGTGGCATCAGTCCGATAAATGCGATCAAGAGAAGCCCGGCCAGGGTGATGACCCCGTATTCCAGAGTGACACGCAGGCGCAGCCGGGCGTGCAGGGCATACGTAAGGATGCCGGTGACAAAGTAGTAGACGGCCAGGAGGAACGCACCTCCCTGAAGCCCATTGAGCGGCCAGTAGTTGAGTGCCCAGGTGACTTCGCCGACTCCGATCCCCGTCACTGACGCGTAGAGGAGGGTTCGCCGCCACGAAGGGGCGAGGGTCCGGAAGCGGCCGCTAGCGGTCAGATCCGGTGCCCGGACGACTGGGAAGCGCCCGCTCATGCGAAGGCGTTCAGGGACGCTCAGGGTCGTGATGTCCAACGTCGGTGTCGGTTCGGGCGTGCGGTCGGGGAACGCCACCTGCGTCAACCGGAGGTGCCGGGCACTCAGAAGGATGGTGACTGCAACGATTGCCGTCGCCGAGAACAGGCTGCGGGTACGGGTCTGGTAGATCGCGCCGTACAAGACGAATGCCGCGACATACCCGGTTAGGGCGAGCACTGTTTCACCGTAGTCGCGTCGCAGGACCTGCCTTGTGAGCGCCCACTCGGTCCAGAGGACCGCGAACGTCAAGGCGCCAAACCCACCGAGCCCAATCACGAACTGGGTGCCTGTTGGCAGCAGTGGCAGAAAGAAGAGGGCGCCGAACACCAACGCGCTCGGAAGGATGAACTGCTCTACCGTGGATCCCCGGCGTGCCTCGCCGCGAAGGATCAAATCCAACCCCGCGGAAACCGTGATGACGATTGCGAACGCGAGGCCAAGCAGTGGCAGACCGGTTGCACCGACGCTCAACGCGACGCCAAGGACAACCACGGCAACGACGACGGTGATCTTTTCTAGCGTCTGGATCGACATCGTGATCTACCGAAGGGTATCTGGCGAATGTGCTCGGTGTCCGTCACGACACTTCACGCGGCGGTGCTACACTCGCCGCGGTTAGGGTTTTGTCCCTGATCGTTGTGCAGTCGGACCGGACGTGACCCGCCCGCCAGCAGCGTGTGGCCGTCGTGCCCGGTGGTTCTGGCAGGGGGTTCGCGCGTGGGTAACGTGGTTCTCGTCTTGAACCTGAACTACGAACCGCTGAATATCTGCGGTCTCGGTCGAGCGGTTGCCCTCGTTGGTTCTGGCAAGGCCGAGATCCTGGCTTCGGGAATGGAAGACATTCGGACCGCGCGCGCCGTGATCCCCCGGCCGAGTGTGATCAAGTTGCAATACCTAGTCCGGAGGCCTCGGGCGCAGGTGCGTCTGACCCGCCGCGAAGTGTTCATCCGCGACGACCACCCCTGCCAGTACTGCGGGTTGAGAGGTCGTGAGCTGACCCTTGACCCTGTGATCCCCCG
>BJHB01000601.1:0-1790 GCA_014191415.1 Chloroflexota bacterium | reverse complement strand
ACCGCCGGATTGACGATGCCTTCCTGGATCCGTTGGCATTCCGTGCTGACTCGATGCTGGGGGTTCCGGGGTTGATGGCGGCCTATCGCGCCGGAAACGTCACCATCGCGAACGCCGTCGGCACCGGCATTGCCGACGACAAGGCGATCTACTGCTACGTCCCTCAGATGATCCGGTTCTTCCTCGCGGAGGAGCCACTCTTGGAGAACGTCCCAACGTGGCAGTGTGGAAACCCTGATGATTACGAGTACGTGTTGGAACACCTTTCGGAACTCGTGGTCAAGGACGTGAATGGTTCCGGGGGCTATGGAATGCTCGTCGGACCACACTCGTCCAAAGACACAATCTCGGATTTCCGGCAGAAGATCATCGCGTCCCCAGCCCGGTACATTGCGCAGCCCACCCTTAGCCTCTCCACATGCCCGACGTTCGTGGAGAGCGGTGTGGCACCACGGCACGTAGACCTGCGCCCGTACGTCCTTTGCGGTGCCGGGCACGACGGCAGGATTGACGTCCGCCTTGTTCCGGGTGCACTGACGCGCGTTGCACTCCCCGAAGGGTCATTGGTAGTCAACTCCAGTCAGGGAGGCGGAACCAAGGACACATGGGTAGTGGACCAGTGAACCTGTCTGGCTTGGAGCTACTTCCGAAGACACCTATTGTGCGCCGGACATCGAGTGCAGGTTTCCTCGTGCACATGGAGACAATCCGGCCACCGGGAGGTGCCTTGCGATGCTTCTGAGCCGCACTGCCGACAGTCTGTTCTGGATGGCCCGGTATATCGAGCGGGCCGAGAGCATCGCACGCCTTCTCGACGTCGGTCGTCGGATGGCAAGCCTGCTTCCTGACCCGGAGGGTGCAGCGTCAGAGTGGGCCTCAACGATTGAAGCGGCGGGGTGCGAAGCATCATTCCAGGCTCGGTACAAGGTAGCCGACGCCCCGAGTGTGATCAGGCACCTCGTGCGCGACGCGGACAATCCGTCGTCTATCGTCGCATCTCTGGGGACCGTGCGTTCGAATGCCCGCGCGGTTCGAACCGCCTTGTCGGCGGATGTCTGGGACGCGGTGAACAGCATGTGGCTCGAGACCCAGGCGCTTCGCGACGAGGACTTCACGACGGAAGGTTTGCCCCGCTTGCTCGACTGGGTGAAGGAGCGGTCACAACGGTTTGGCGGAGCGGTTGCCAACACGATGTTGCGCCGTGACGCCTACTGGTGGGTGCGATTGGGAACCTTTCTTGAGCGCGCCGAGAACACCGCCCGGCTCGTCGACGTCAAATATCACGTGCTACTTCCCCGTGCGGAAGGTGTCGGGGGCCTCCATGACTACTACCAGTGGGCAGCGGTCTTGCGCGCCGTCTCGGCATTGCGCGCGTACCACTGGGTGTATCGCGACCGCCTGGACGCCCGGCGCGTCGCTGAGCTGCTCATCCTTCGGTCCGAGATGCCCCGATCGCTCCTGAGTTGCACGTCTCAGGCACGCTATTACCTGGAACGGATCCGGGACGGGTCACCCGGGACCACCTCAACCGCCCTCATCACAGACACCGCAGACACGGCAGCCGATGACATTTCTGCAACGCCATTCGCGGGATCGGGAACCCTAGAGAGCACATCAGTGGCACTGGCACTAGCGCTCGAGGAGTCGCTTCAACGCACGACGGTTGAGGAAATCTTTGCCGGCGGACTTCACGAGTACCTGACCGAGTTCATCACGGCCACGAACGCAATCGGCCTCGAGATCCGACGCGAGTATTTATGACCACTTCGCATCCCACGGGCTACCACATG
>BJHB01000600.1:0-1811 GCA_014191415.1 Chloroflexota bacterium | reverse complement strand
GCCCTGCCGGCGACGGGTGAAGCGATTCTCGACGCGATTGACGCTGTTCGCCGGTAGGTCTGTTTTCCTCCCGAATGGGTTTGAGGGCGCGGGCGGCTAATCCCCGTTGGTCCACCCCACCCCACCCCACCTCATCGCCCCTGATTGCAAGGCGCTTTGCTTGGCCCACCCCATCGGCTCTTTTGATTCGAATGCGATCCGCATCTGAACCGTGTCCGCGGGGGCGGTCCCAGGGTGAACCGTGTCCGCGGGGGCGGTCCCAGGGTGAGCCGTGAAATCAGCGGTCGCGGCGGGCAAGCGCGGCGAGGTATGCCCGTTCGGCGGCTGGCGCAAGGGTGTCCCAACCGAACTGATCCCGGGCGCGGTTGCGCGCTTGTTCACCCAGTGACTGACGCAAGTCGGGTTCAGTGAGGCACCTGATCACGGCTTTCGCCATGGCGTCCGTGTTTCCCGGCGCAACGAGGATCCCCGAGACACTCGGAACGATGTAGTTCGATTGCTCGCCGGTTGCGTCGGCGATCACGGGAATCCCGAGACGCAGGAGTTGCAGCAACTTGACCGAACACTTGGCGCGATTGGCAAGGTTGTCGTCGGCGAGAGCAATGGCGACGTCTGCAAGTGACAGGATTTCTGGAAGTGCGTCAGGACGTTGCCAGCCCGCCAGGTGCACCGCACCGGTCAGCCCTCGCGACCTTGCTTCCGTTGCGAGATCCCGCTCCTGATTGAACTTGCCGGCCCCGACGACAAGGAGCATGGCGTCGGGAACGTCTTTCCGGATGGCTATCAGGGTTTCGAGGGCTCGGCTGGGTGAGAACTCGAAGAAGCGCGTATAGAGCAGGACGATTTGCCCCGGCCCGATGCCAAGGCGTGCGCGGATCGGCTGGCTGCCTGGTTTTGCGGCACCGCCGGGCACGTACTCAGGTCCACCCTGCCCCACCTGATCCGAGTGCTTTTCTGTTGGCCACCAGTTTGGGTAGTCGCGATCGTCCAGTCCGTTCGGGAGGTATTCGACACTATGGGTGGGTTGGCCGAAACTCCGTGCCTGCGCCTCGAGCGTTCGGCTGGCGACGGTGACGGCGTCGGCATTCGCAATGCCCCATCGTTCTTGCACGTTGACGATTTGTCTCTGCCACCACGGATAGGCTTCGTAGTCGTTCCATCCACCGTCCCCTTCCCAGTCGTCGGTATCTACGACGATTGCCGGTGGGCGTGCTGGGTAGCCAACCCATTGTCGGCCCCTCAACGCGAGGTGGGTAAGCCCAGTGACCGCCTTTGGCTTGAACAGGTGAACGACGTCGGGGAGGCTTGCGATGGCGGCGCGGGCGGTTTGCAAGGCGAGGATAGGCAGGGCAAGGGCCTGGAGCGGACTTGCCTCGGAGACGCGCCCTGGAACACGCATCGACTGGATGCGGACGCCATCGGTGATCTCATCACGCCCACCCTCGGCGGGATTGTCGTAGGGTGGAATGATCACGGTGACGGTGTGCCCACGCGACGCAAGTGCGCGCGCAAGCGGGATGGTGCGGGCGCTGGATGTCGCCTTCGGTTGCCGGGCGAACGGCGCCACCAACGTCACACGCAGTCGCGGCATGGTCCGGGTCACGACATGTGTCCGTCCTGGCCCGACGGCGGAACGTTCCGACGAGGGCGCCGACCATCCCAGGGAGCCTCACGTGCTACCTCTGGATCATCCGTCGATGCAATGAAGAGGGCGGTTTGTTGAGTGTCGTCGTCGAGGATGCGCTTGGTTGCGACATCTTGGCCTGATGGGTGGTTCGGGGGAATTGCGTCGGGGTCCACGGCCTCCGGCG
>BJHB01000599.1:0-1811 GCA_014191415.1 Chloroflexota bacterium | reverse complement strand
GTACATCGGATGCCTTGGTAGCCGGAAGACACAGGAGATTCGCCGGACCCGGCTAATCAAGCAGGGGTTCAGTGAGGCGGAAGTCAGTCGCATCCGTGGACCGGTTGGTCTTGACCTTGGCGGGCGGACGGCTGAGGAACTTGCGCTCGGGATCATCGCCGAAGTGGTCGCAGTTGCCCGAGGTGGGCGCGTCATTCAGTGAGTTGCCCAACGGTCAAGGAAATGGTTGAAGGCACCGCAATAGCCAGAACGATTCCGCGGTTGTCCGAACCTTGAAGGGCGAAACGATCTGGCGAACTATCTGGGCCCGATCGTCTTGCCTGTCACGCCCGGGCAATCTGGCAACTACCGTTTCTCCCCGGATGAATTGCCCGCTCGCGACACTCGGGCTACTCTGGTGGAAGGCGACCGTCGCGAGGATATGACTTGCCCTGTGTTGCCTGAAACTGACCAGGAACCCTGAGGAGGGAACTGATGCGCATTGTTGAGGTGAAGGCCATCGTCGTTGAGGTGCCAGCGAAGGCACGTCGGCTTGAGATCATCCAGGTGCCAGATCGGTTCCGCCTGCGGTACACCCACCGGAACCTCGGGAGCGACCAGCCCGAGACTGAGACGTACCTGAGGGTCCGCACCGATGAAGGGATTGACGGGATCTGCACGGGTGCCCCCTCGCCGGCAGTCATGGAGGTTCTGCGCGCCCAGGTGATCGGCGCAGATCCGCTGCGTCGGGAAGAGCTCTACCAGCGGCTCCATCACGGCACCAGATGGGTGTATCAGACGCCAGGATGGTTCGGGAACTTCGACAACTGCCTTTGGGATATCGCTGGGAAGGTTGCCGGCCTGCCGGTGTGCCAGTTGCTTGGTCAGGTGCGAGACCGCATCCCTGCGTATCTGACGGGGGGCGACGGTGACGGTTCGGCTTCGACATACATTGCGCTGCTGGATGATGCGAGACAGCGGTGGGGCATCGAGGCGTTCAAGTTCCACAACTACCAGGGTGCGACAAAGAACATCGCGCTCTTCGGCGAACTCCGTCGTGCCCTTGGGGACGACTACGTCCTCATGAATGATCCGGTCTGCTCATATTCGCTTGAGGAGGCGATCCGGGTTGGGCATGTCATGGAAGACCTCGGGTTCCTGTGGCTTGAGGAACCGTTCTACGAACAGGAACTCCATCGGTATCAGAAGCTGTGTTCGGCCTTGACACAGATGCCGGTCATGGCAACTGAAATGCTGATGTACGACATGAAACTGTGCGCGGAATGGCTCATTGCCGGCGCAACAGACCTGATCCGTGTTAACGCTCGAAACGGTACTACGAGCCTTGTCAAGTTGGCGCACTTTGCCGAATTACATGGAAGCAACGTCGAGATGAATGCGATTGGCGGTCTCGGCGGTCATGTTCACGTCCAGTTGCAGTGCGCGATTCCCAATACCTATGCGTACGAATATTTCGCACACTTTCCGGGTCGTGCCAAGGAAATTGGCATCCTGAATGCGCCGGATGCCAAGGATGGGCACCTTGAACCCTCACTGCTGCCGGGATGGGGTGCTGAAATCGACTGGGAGTATGTGAAGCACCGGACGGTTGCCGAGTACTGACAGTTGACGGTGCTCGGGAGCGGGGCTCTGTCCTTGTGGTTCACTTCTCGTTGACGTTGATTTGCTTTGGCCTCGTGCATCATCGCCGGTGATCTGGAGGGGCTTCGCTACACTTGGCAGATATGACAAGTGATGGGCTGCCCGGATTGGCCGGCGACGTTGGCACGCGGGTTCGCGATTACCAGCTGATCGCGCAGCGAGTTCGCCGG
>BJHB01000598.1:0-1815 GCA_014191415.1 Chloroflexota bacterium | reverse complement strand
GAAAGTTGGACGAGAGTGGTTGTCGATGGGAAACTGCCCTTCGAGGAAACCGTCCCCCGGGGCCAGACACGGATCTACGAGGGCACGACCTTTTCCGTGCGGGTCGGAAACGGAGGCGCGGTCAGCCTCGTCGCCTTTGGCGAGGACCGCGGGATCCTGGGTGTACCAGGACAGGTCGTCGACCTCAATCTGGACATCAACGAACCCTGACGCGTGGGAACGATGCCCGTCCCGCCTGCCCGCGATTTCTGGCATCGTGCGGTAGCCCGCATCACTGGTAGCAGCGCCGTGAAATGGGGTGCGGCCGGACCGATGTGTGACACTCCATGCACGAAACCTTGTCCGGAACAATCATGACTGCCACCACACGAACGTTCTTCATCGAGAATCTGGGCTGCCCAAAGAACGCCGTCGAGGGCGAGGGCATGGCCGAGCGTCTCCGGCAGACCGGCTACTCGGCAACCGATGACGCGGCTGATGCTGATGTGGTGATCGTCAACACTTGTTCCTTCATCCAACCGGCACAGGAAGAATCGATCGATCGCATCTTCCATTACCTCAATACCCGGCGAACTGGGCAGAAGGTGGTGGCAGCGGGTTGCCTGGCCGAACGGTTTGGCGATGCCCTGGAGAACGACATACCCGAACTCGATGGCATCCTGGGCACACGTCAATGGTTTGAGATCGATCGCCTTCTCGCCGAGGTCGAACGTGGTGTCCGTCCGTGTTGGCATGGTGCCGAACCGGTCACCGACCCGATGTTCACCCGGCAGGCTTCGGGCCCGACGGCATACGTAAAGATCGCCGAAGGGTGCAACATGACCTGCACCTTCTGTGCGATCCCCTCATTCAAGGGTTTGCAGCGCAGCAAGGCGGTTGACGACATAGTCGCCGAAGTCCGCCAACTCGTTGATGGCGGTGCCAAGGAAGTCATCCTTGTCTCGCAGAACACCACGGCGTACGGCCTCGATCTGGCGCGTGAACCGGGTTCGATGCGCAGCGGATCACCACTCGCCCGCCTTCTGGAAGCGATCTGCGCGGGTGTCCCAGACCTGCCATGGCTTCGGGTGCATTACTGCTATCCGGGATGGGTGAATGAGGATCTCCTCCAGACGATGGCGCGACTCGACCAGGTCGTCAAATACCTGGATATGCCGTTGCAGCACGCTGATCCTGAGATCCTCCGGGCAATGAACCGGCCTCGCGACATGCGTCATGTTGCTGACGTCCTCAACCGAGCGCGCGAACTGATGCCTGACCTCGCCCTGCGCACGACCTTCATCGTGGGATTCCCCGGAGAGACCGACGCCCACTTCGCCTCAGTCCTGGCATTCATGGATGAAGCGCGGTTTGATCACGTCGGCATCTTCACCTACTTCGCCGAGGACGGCACTCCGGCCGCGACCTTGGGAGGCCAGGTGACCGACAAGGTCAAGCGCCGTCGCCAACGCGCGGCCATGGCCCACCAGCAGGGCATCTCAGCCACACGGACGGCACGCCTGGTCGGTCGCACCGTTGACGTCCTCGTCGAGGGGACCGCCGAGGGGGATGCCGGCATCGGTGGCACTGGTGCCCGTCTCATCGGCCGTACCTACCGCGATGCCCCGGAAGTTGACGGCTTCACCGTCTTCGATGGCATCGCCACACGAGGGGAGATCGTGCCGGTCAGCGTATCCCGATCCGGCCCGTACGATCTCTTCGGCACACAGGCAAACGTCACCCTGCCGGCGCTCTCGTCAAATGCCGACACGGCAACCACGAACATCTCGCCAGTCATCGCCAAGCGTCGCATCGGTCTCAAGTCGCTGCCGATGC
>BJHB01000597.1:0-1821 GCA_014191415.1 Chloroflexota bacterium | reverse complement strand
GTGCTGGGTCTCGGCACTGTCGCTCATGAATACGACGAGCGTATTGTCGAGCATCGTGCCGGAATCCTCGGGCGTGCGCTTCAGTTTCTCGAGCAGCGCGGCGGTCTGTTCTGCCATGTGCCGTCGGATAAGCGATAGGACCTTCCAGCCGGGCAGGTCCAAATTTTTGTCAACGTCGTCGTGGCCCAACTGGTGCGTGGTGACGTCGGAGATGCCGGAGTATTTGCCGCGAATTGCGCAGAGTTCCGAAGTGATCGTCACCACGTTGGTAAGACCCACCGCCAAAGCAGAGGCGGCAATGTCAAACTGCGCGTTGACCGTGTCTTTCCAGGTGATGGGGAATGGCGAGGGCATCTTCGGCGCCGACTTGGCCAGCTTGCCTGACTCGTGCATCTGAGACAGATTCGTTTCACGCTTCGACAGCGATTCGAGCGCGGCAAGGTGATGATCGAGCTGTTCTCGCTCCAGTCCCGTCAGGTTTGCCTCCAGCTTCTTGATGTCGCCGGACATCAGGTCGAGCAGATTTCGACGCGACGCAAAATCGTTCTTCGTGGCGCCAATGCTCCCGAAGAGCGATTGGTAAGCGAGTTCCGGACGGCACTGCGAGGCGATTGGCCGCCCCGCGCCCCAGGCTGAGGAGCAGTAATACGTCTGGGTCTGGGCCGAGCCCGGATCGATGCCCAGATTCAGGATCGGAAAGATCCCAGGCAGCCTGCGGGCAATGGCGGCGTCGATTGATTCGCCCGCCACCTTGGTGAAGCGTTCTGTGCCCCCCCCGTTAAACAGGCCGGAAAGGGATCCAAAACCGCCGCCGTGATAGGGCATCACGCGCCCGCCGCGCAGGCCGTGCACGATGGCCAACCGGTCCTTGTAGGGCTTGAACGGTTCGATATCGAACGGCAACTCGTGCTGGTCGAGCGGAATCTGCTGGGTCTTCTGGACTTCGAACGACACGCCCTTGGGAACCGAGCCAAACTCGGGAAAGCCATTGCCAAACAGCACGAACACGACCCGTTTGGGAGTCCGGTAGGTTCCCTTCTCCCGCGCCTCCAATTTCTGAAGATAGGGGGTCAGCAGCATGCCACCGGCGCAGGCGGCGAATTGCTGCAACAATGTGCGACGATTGATATGCATGGTTTTACTCCTTGTTACGGTAGAGGAACGAATCGGATGTCAAAAGTGATGTCAGGAGGGCACTCAAGCTGCCCCCGTTGTCCCGGTAGGCCCGATGGGCGGCCACCAGCACGGGACCGTCTTCGACTGTCTCGTTGCGGCCCATGAAGAACCGGAACACATGCCGCACGAAGACCTGTTCCACGCGTTGCGAGGCCGCCAACCGGCGGATCAGGTCGAAGGGATCCTTCACCGGGCCATCCAGCTTGGGATCTCCGGTGCCGTCCAGGGTGCCCGTCGTGTCGAGCGGCACCGTGGTGTACTTCGTCCCCATGGGCTTGCCGTCCTTGCCGAAGTTCTTCGGGTCGTTGGTTTTTTCCTTATCGACCACCTCTTCAGTGGTCCGGAACACGCCCACGTGGCTGAACTGCTCAAAGGGCATACCAAGCGGGTCCATCTGCTTGTGGCACTTCCAGCAATATTCCTCCCGGGTCACCTGCATCCGCGTCCGCAGCGTGTTGTGCGGTTCGTCGGGGAGCTTGGCGTCAACGGTGATCGGCACGTCGGGGATGCGCTGGCCCAGCAGCTTCTCGCGAATCCATTTGCCACGGTGGATGGGGTGATTGTCGGTATTGCTCGACATCGCAAACAACCAACTCGGACGGGTCAGAATGCGCATACGGTGATCGGCGGGCACTTCGTAGATGC
>BJHB01000596.1:0-1828 GCA_014191415.1 Chloroflexota bacterium | reverse complement strand
CCACGCGCCCGGCGCGTTCGCGGCGATGGGATGCGGGTTCGTCGAAGCAGGGACGGTGACGCCACTGCCACAACCCGGTAACCCTCGACCACGCATGTTCCGGCTCATCGAAGATGCAGGGCTCATCAACCGGCTCGGGTTCCCGGGTGTTGGCGTGGAACGCGTGCGGGCACGCCTCTGGAAGTGGCGCGATGGCCTACCCGGTGGCGCCATCCTCGGGATCAACATCGGCAAGAACTCCTCGACACCGCTTGAAGCCGCCACAACAGACTACGTCGCGGTTTTTGACGCAATCTACGACTTGGCCGGATATGTCGCGATCAACGTGAGTTCGCCAAACACACAGGGTCTTCGAACACTGCAGGCGCGGGATGCCTTGACCACGATTGCCGGCGCAGTGATTGCCCGCCGTGACCTGGCCCGTCGAGCAATTGGCCGACGGATACCGGTCCTCGTCAAGATTTCTCCGGACCTCGACGAACCGTCTCTCGCGGCCGTCATCGAGGCATGCCGGGACACGGGCATCGATGGCCTGATCGCAACCAACACGACCACCAACCGGGAGGGCTTGATGTCCCATCACCGGGGAGAGACCGGTGGGCTCAGTGGAGCGCCCTTGTCCAACCGCTCGCGGACGGTACTCGACTGGTTGGTTCGCGAAGCCGGGTCAAACCTGCCGATCGTGTCCGTAGGCGGCATCATGACTGGGCAAGACGCGCGTCAGAGGCTTGAGGCGGGCGCAACCCTCGTGCAGGTTTACACGGGAATGGTCTATGGGGGGCCAGCATTGCCAGGGGCGATATGCCGGGAACTACTGCGACAGTGACATCATCTCGCATGCGTCACTGCCAGATGGACCAAGGATCGAAAGTGGGGTCGCCGTGACCGAAAACGCCGTCCCAGCCGAGCGAGCGCACCTCTTTGCCTACTTGTACCGCTTGCGCCTGATCGGACGATGGGGCCTGATGAGAAGCACGGTTCCCGAGAATGTCGCCGAGCACACCTACCAGGTCGCGATCCTGACCCACGCGCTCGCGACGATCGCCCGCGACGTCTTCGGGCGGACCGATGTCCCCATCGACCGGGCAATCACCTTGGCCCTCTTCCACGACGCAACCGAAGTCATCACAGGAGACATCCCGACGCCAGTGAAGCACCATAATCCCCGCGTCCACGCGAGTCTGCGTGAACTTGAACACTTGGCGGCCGAACAACTCACCGGACTCGCCCCGTCACCGACCCGCGACACCTACCGCGCCGTGATCACGCCCGGTGAGCACGACGCCGAGGCGTACCGGTGGGTCAAGGCAGCCGACAAGCTTGACGCCTACCTGAAGTGCCTCACCGAGGTCGCCGCTGGCAATCCGGAGTTCGCCGTCGCGCGAAAGCAACTCGAACGTGCTGTCGCGGACCTCGACATGCCGGAGGTCGAATACTTCCTCCGGCACTGCGCCCCGAGCTTCGCCATGACCCTGGACGAACTCGGCGAACCCTGACCTGCCAGCACTCGCTCACCCGCCAGCGACGCGCATCCCCTCGAACCGCGCACCACGGGGGCCGACGTATACCCCTCCGCCGCCGAAGCCGGAGATCAATGCCTCCTGCGTCTCCTGTGAAAACCTCACCGATGCGAACGCATCGAACACGTTTCCCGCAAGTGCGCCAGTGCACATCAAGACATAGCGAAGGCAGCGTCCGAATGAACCTTCGAAGCTACAACCCGGACGGTCTCGGCCTCACATCTCGTCGGCCCACAGGGCCTAGTCTCGAAATACAGTAATGAAAAATTAGCGGAGAATATCTCACTAGTGAGACAGATCGGCAACAA
>BJHB01000595.1:0-1830 GCA_014191415.1 Chloroflexota bacterium | reverse complement strand
GCATACCCCTGAAAAGGGGGCGGTGGACGTCATCGGCCGTGCCCCGGCCCGTATGAAATATCTGGGCTGCCTACCTTGGCGCATCCAGTCAGTTCTGGTGATTATACAAGCAGGTACCGTTAGGCGACACTCCGATTGATGAGGGCTGCAGATGGTCTGATGCCCGGAGCGAGGATCAGGATTGTGCAGGTGCCGGAGTCGGGGTTGGCGTAGCGCGGAATGGCATGCGTGGCGCCGGAGGCGTCGCGTCCGCGGGAGGCGCGCCAATCTCGATTGGGGAACTGACGGCGAGAACACGGTAGAAGCCGTCGATAACGGTCATCAGGCGAAACTCGTAACTTCCGGGAACAATGTCAAAGGGAATGCCAATGTCGCAACGGCCAGCTTCGACAGCAAGGACAGTCTCGTCGTCACAACTTGTCCGCTCAGCGACTTGAGGGAAGCGGTTGCTTGATTCGCCAGCGAGGAAGAGGCCAATCCAGTCCCCTTCAGTTGGGTCCGCAACCTCTTTCCACTGCACCGAAACCAGACCGCCTCCAATCGCTGAGTCAGACTTCGTCGAGATGGCTGGTTGGTACGGCTTTCCGTTCTTCTGGACCGGTTTGGTGACGGTGAAGACTGGCCACCGGTCGATCTCGCCGATTTGCTGCATTCCGAATGTTCGGAGCATCCGCCACTGGTACGCGCCGGGCAGGATGCTTTCCGGTACTGAGACCATGCAAGAACCCGTCGCCCATCCAATGCCTGGGAGTGCCTTCTGTTGGACGCAGGTGGACATGAACACCCATGTAATGAACTCGTCGTAAGGTGCACCGACGGGGAAGAGGGCGGCCCGATCAGATCCAGAGGGACGGTTGACCCCAATCCAGGTGAGTAGCATTCGCTCACCCGGGGCTAGGGTTGCCTTGCTGTTTGTCAGTTTGGCTGGCTTGATTGGGGTTGGCGCACCTGCGGCGCTCGGCGGATTGGCCTGCGCACTGGCAGATGAGGGTGTCACGATGGACGCGATTGTGACCGATCCAATGAGGGCCGTCACACTGATTGCCACGGCCGCACGACGCCAAGCGCGTGAAAGCGCCGACGTCTGGACGGATACTCCCGCCTTCCCTTCCCCGGTCTTCGGGATCCGGGAGAAGTCGTCGCGCATCATCGTGTCAGTTCAACCCTCATGTGTATGGGAACGATTATAGGGACAGGCGCGGCGGCCTCGGACTGATGGGTATCAGCCCGGGGCACACCGTGTTCTTCTCAGATCGGTTGCGGCTTTTCGGCCATTGCCCGCACTAGCCCTCAGTCGCCTCATACTGCGACCGGATTTCGGCAAGGACATTCGGGTCGGTTAACGTCGTGGTGTCCCCAGTGACGCGCCCTTCGGCGACATCGCGCAGGAGTCGCCTCATGATCTTGCCGCTTCGGGTCTTCGGGAGCTCCGCGGTGAACCTGAGCACCTTCGGCCGGGCGATCGGTCCGATTGCCTTTGCGACATGGGCACGAAGTTCCTGGGCCAGAGCATCGTCGGCGACGAACCCTGAACGGACAGTGACGAACGCGGCGATGGCTTGTCCGGTGATTTCGTCAGGGATGCCGATCACGGCTGCCTCGGCGACCTTCGGATGGCTCACAAGCGCGCTTTCAAGCTCGGCGGTTCCAATCCGGTGGGCCGAGACATTGAGGACGTCGTCAACGCGTCCAAGAAGCCAGTAGTAGCCTTCATCGTCGCGCTTGCACCCGTCGCCGGCGAAGTAGATGTTCTCGAACCGGTTCCAGTAGGTCTGCTTGTAGCGTTCGTCGTCACCCCAGATTGTGCGCAGCAGCGCTGGCGATGGCTTG
>BJHB01000594.1:0-1833 GCA_014191415.1 Chloroflexota bacterium | reverse complement strand
ATTTCCACAACTCCGCAATTGATCCAACAGGCGACTATAATCGCGCCGCTGCCGTCAAAGCGCAATTCGCGTCTTGCAACTTGGGGGAAATGAACATGCCCGCACTGCCCAAGCACGACCAGGAACGACTCGATTTGGTGGCGTCACGCCTTTACACCGCCGTACTTTCCGATGTCGTCGACAGTTTGGGGTTTCGCAACCAGGCCATGGACGCCCGGGTTCGTCCCGTGTGGGACGGCGCTACAGTAGTTGGGCGCGCCCACACGCTACTGACCGTCGACATCTTTGAAGTGCGCCCCGATCCCTATCGGATGGAAATCGAGGCCGTGGACACTCTGAAGCCCGGAGACGTCCTCATTGGCGCCACTGGGCCTTCCACAAGGACTTGCCTCTGGGGCGAGCTGCTTTCCACCGCGGCCCGGGGACGCGGTGCCACCGGCGCGGTCATAGACGGATATGTGCGCGATGTTCGGCAAATCCGAGCAATGGCGTTTCCTGTCTTCGCAACCGGCATGAAGCCAGTCGATTCGGCCGGGCGGTCGGTCGTCGTGGAATATGGGACGCCAGTCTCCTGCGGGGAAGTCCTCGTCCACGAGGGGGACTTGATCATGGCGGACGTCGATGGGGTGATTGTCGTGCCACGGCAGGTCGAGGAAGACGCTATCCGTCTGGCCCTTGAAAAAGTTGAGGGAGAAAACCGCACCCGCGATGCCCTCCTATCGGGGATGACAATCGGCGAGGTGTACGCCAAATACGGAATCCTGTGACCGGGCAGTGAAGTCCCCGTCATTGATCTTGTAACCGACCTGCAACATTGTGGTAACGTCACGTGACTTGGCCCATCCTGTCCGGGACACAACCGTCTCGGTGGGTCAGGCACCGTGTTTCACGTAGGCGAATGCAAGGCAAATCAGGGGAGATGGAATGAAGCTCGGAGTGCTTGGCGCATCGCGCCGATCAATCGTTCTGAATGGGGCAATCCTGTTCGCCGGAGGCCTGTTGGCAGCATGTGGCGGGGAAACCGCCCCAGCGGCACCTGCAGCGAAGGCTGAGCCGACCAAAGCGCCGGCAGCGGCTCCGACGGCCGCAGCGGCGGCGGCCGCACCTACGACCGCGCCGGCGCCCGCAGCAGCCGGGAAAGTCATCGAACTCCGCTCGCACGCGCGCGCTGATGCGGAGATCGATGGCTACGCCAAGAACATTGAAGCCTTCAACAAGAAGTTTGAGGGCAAGTTCAAGGCTGTGTACGAAGGCTTCCCGGGGGGGGACTTGTACGTCAAGCAGGAAACCCTTATGGCCGGCGGGACCATCGGGGACATTCACTATGCGCATCAGTCCCAGATCAAATATCAGGAATACGCCAAGAAGAACCTCGCAGTTGCGATCGACAGCTACTTGGCCAAGGACTCTGAGACCAAGCTGACCGATTGGCCACAGCGTGCGCAGGACGCACTCAAGGTCATCGACGGCAAGGTCTTCGGCCTCCCGGTACGTGGACAGGTGGCATGGATGTTCATGTACTGGAACCGCGACATGCTCAAGAAGGCCGGCATCGCGGAACCAACCCCCGACTGGACGCTTGACCAGATGATCGAGGCGGCCAAAAAGGTGAAGCAGTCTGCTTCCTGGCCGGAAGAGTTCTTCCCGGTGGGATATTCGTGGGGAAGCTTCGAGGCCGCTGTTGGCAACGTGCGGCGGTTCAACGGCGAGGTCCTCGATCCCGGGAATGGCCCCGGAAAGAAATCCATGATGGACTCAGCGTCGGCGGTCCAGATGGCGAAGTGGTTCTACGACAACATCAAGTCCAAACTTTTCTCTCCGCGCACGTACGGT
>BJHB01000593.1:0-1836 GCA_014191415.1 Chloroflexota bacterium | reverse complement strand
AGGCTTCATGAGACGGAACTGGGGCGCGCCGATCAGGTGGTGGGTCGCATCCATCAGGGGAACATGCAATGAAACGAAGTCACTGTCCTGTAGGACCTGGCCGAGGGTTGCCTGCCTGACACCGGATTCGAGGAAGACTTCCTTTGGAGTGAACGGGTCGTAGGCGATGACCTTGAGGTCGAACCCGTGTGCCCGCTTGGCGACGGCGCGCCCGATGTTCCCAAACCCAACCAGACCGAGGGTCTGGCCATACACGTGATGACTGATCGGCCCCATGGGGTGCTGGCGACTTGGGTCACTCCACCCGCCATCGACGACATAGTTGTGCAAGGGCACGATGTGGCGGACGCAGGCAAGAAGAAGTGCGTATGTGTGGTCGGCGACTTCATTCACGAACACATCGGGAACGTTGCAAACAACGATGCCTTTCTCAGTGGCGATGTCGATGCCGTGAATTGTGTCCATTCCGATCGAACTGCGGGCGATGACCCGGCACTTCGTCAGCGACGCCATGACCGCAGCACTCAGGCCCCATGATGGGATGATTGCGTCGGCGTCATGGACGGCGGCGATGACTTCCTCGTCTGTCCGCGCCTTTGACACGATCACGTCGCATCCGGCGCGCTCGAGGATGTCGCGTTCGCCAAACTCGCCAAACTGTCCCCACGGGGACAGAACAACCACCTTCGGCCGTGCCCCGTGCGCATAGGCTCCGCCGGCTACGCCACTGTGTGAGGATCCGCTGCTCATTCCTTCTCCTTGGTCGGACAGATCTTGGGGATCGGAAACCGGTCGCGTGGCCACCTCTTGTCATCACGGTGACAGTGCCCGGAGGCACGCGATCCACCTGTGCAACACCGTCCCGCGCTCGATGTGCCGCGGGTCAGTGTATCGCGGTAGTGGCCGAGAGGCGCTCAAGTTCTGACTTGAGTTCCTGAAGGAACGCGCACGCTTCCTGCCCGTCAAGCACGCGGTGATCAAAGGTCAGGCAGAGGTTGGCCATCGGCCGGATTGCGATGGCGTCGTTTCCGACGACGACTGGACGGCGGGTAATTGCCTCAAGGGTGAGGATCGCCGATGTCCCTTCGGGAAGGATTGGCTGAGATGTCACCGAACCAAGCGCACCAGTATTGTTGATGGTCATGGTCGTTCCGGCGTAGGCCGAGGAACCAAGCGTATTCTCACGTGCACCATAAATGATGCGGCGCAACTCGCCCACGAGGCCGCTAACCGACAGCCTTCCGGCGTCCGGTACGCATGGGACGAGCAAGCCACCGCCGGGACGTGCAACGGCAACCCCCAAGTTGATTCGACGATGCACCGTAACCCGGCCCCCTCCGGCACCGCGCGCGTCGGGGCCGTCGGGCCCGTCATTCCACGTTGCATTCAGGAGCGGGTGGCGTGATAGGACCGCGACCACGGTATGGGCGAAGAGGGCGAATACAGACACGTCGACACCGTGCCGACTACGAAACCCTTCACGTTGAGCCTCGCGCCATGCAAGAAGCCCGGACACGTCCACTTCGACGAGCGTCCACGCTTGGGGAATGGTCCGAACTGAGCGCACGAGATGCGCGGCGATTGCCTGCCGTAGCGCAGATGGTGGCAGTACGTAATGATCGTCCGGTGCGTCCAGGGAGCGATTTGGCACGTGTGAAGAATGGGCGACGTCAACCATGCCGGGGACACGCGTCGCTTGAGCGGCACGCTCGTCTGCCAGTGTGGTTGCGTGCGACCGTGAACTGATGAACGAAAGGATGTCGTCTTTCGTCACTCGCCCACCCGGACCCGTGGCGGGCACGTGGCGCAAGTCGATGCCGTTTTCCTGCGCAAGTC
>BJHB01000592.1:623-1839 GCA_014191415.1 Chloroflexota bacterium | reverse complement strand
TGAATGGCTTGCCATCGTGCCACTTCACGTCCTGTCGGAGCTTGTACGTGACGGTCTTGCCATCGGCGGAGACCAGGCCATTCTTGGTTGTAGGCACTTCCTTGGCGAGGTCTGGAACGTATTCGGCCTTTTCATTCGGTCGGACCATGCCACCGAATATCGTGTTCCGCACCACGTTGCCGGCGTTCTGCACATTCAGGTACGGGTTGAGGTTCCCGGGTTCCTGGTAAAGGGCAATCCTGATGGTTCCACCCAGTTTTGGAGTTCCGGTGGACGGCGTTGCTGGCGCCGGGACGGCAGTAGAAGCCACCGCGACGGGCTTCGCCGTCTCCCCCTTCGCCGCCTCAGGCGCCTTGGTTGGCGAGGCCACGGGGGTCTGTTCGCCGCATGCCGCAAGAAGCAATCCGGGGAGGCTTACCATTGCGCCTGCCTGCCCGAGACGGGCCAACAGGATGCGTCGCGTCGTCATGTAACCGCTCCTTCGCGATGGCGTACTGCGGCACGGAGAACACGTTTGTAGTCCCGCGATCATGATGGCGAGTGCCACCGTTGGGAGGGGTGTTCCGACCCGGTCGGCCAAGGTTACCGTACTCTACCAGTCATTTTGGCACTGAATTCCGAGGCCCCGCCATGGCGGTTGTTCCCCTTGATCATTACCCGAGCGTTGCAAAACGTACAGATATTCTTCATGAATTTGCGAAAGAGTTTCCGAAACTCGGGTCAATGGAATGCATCGGAGACCGTCATGAGGATCGTGAGATCTGGCTCGTGACCGTCACGAATTCCGAGACCGGGCCGGCGAGTGAGAAGCCTGCATTCTGGGCAGGTGCAAGCATCCACGACGCCGAATTCTCTCCGAACGTTGCCAGCCTTCATCTGCGGAAGCAGCGGGGACGTGGCGCGTCCGTGTGGTTGTCCAGAACACCTATTTGGTGCCGACCCAAGTGACAAAGCGGGCACGCGACATCAAGGCGGTCCGGGATGTGCGGTGCGAACCCGATCTTCCTGTCGGTGCAAGGCTTGTTTCAGGGAAACTGCAGGAGGATGCGGGACAACGTGAGGGCCGGGTGTACAAGGCATCGGCTCCCACCCGGCGCCCGGCTGACCCAACCGACGACCGGGCGAAGGTGGAATGGGTGATCGTTGGCACAGTGGGACAACCCATCGGCATCACCAAGAGCCTCCCGCGTGCGGGCACGGTCCAACCTTCGGTGAT
>BJHB01000592.1:0-613 GCA_014191415.1 Chloroflexota bacterium | reverse complement strand
GACCGTCCACTGCGTAGCGAAGCGTACATAGATCAGGCGGCAATGGGCCGGGTTGCGGGAGTTGGCCAGGCAAGGTCATCCGGGAATGCCGGGCCTACTTGCCGGTCTGGCGGACAAATCCTGTGGCGTCAACTGGTGCATCTGCGGGCACGCCTGCTTCGACGATCAGGTACGTTGCTCCGCCAATGTAGAAGTAGCCGGGTGGGTCGCCGCCAAAGAGATCGAAGTGGCGCGAGGCAGGTGGAACGCTCACCACCAGGCGTCCATCGCCATCAGCCACCAACGGGGTTTCACGGCCCTCACTGTCGATCAGGATGGCCGATCCGCCGGACGCCTTCAGGGCAACAGTTGACACCTCATCGGTGCCGTTCCACACTACCGAGGCACGCTTGTCCCCATGGTGAAAGACGGCCAGATGTTGCGCCCACTCAAAGCGGGACGCGTATTGCGCCTGCTTCTTGGGGTCGGGCCGCTTGCGGACATGCAGTTCCATCCTTGACGCGCCGGCAATGTGTTCGCCGACCAACTGATAGGCGCGGTATCCGGGACGGCCTCGTGACACATCCTTGTTCTGCATGTCCGGATTAAATCTGACAAGTCCCCAGAGTTCATC
>BJHB01000591.1:0-1840 GCA_014191415.1 Chloroflexota bacterium | reverse complement strand
CGCCAGTCCGGTATGTGCGAGTTCGAAGTTGCTGTCCCGACGGAGGACTTCACGCCAGACTACCTCCGCCTCGGCATACTTGCCGTCGAAGAAGAGGCGGCTGCCCTTGTGCAGGAGTTCGGCAAATTCGGTTGGCCGGAACACCTGCACGTTATTCCGGTTTGCGTCGAGAATGTACAAGCGCCCCTCGTTGCCGACCGCAAGGCTCTGGGGAAGTTCGAACTTGCCTCGCTGTGAACCACGGCCTCCAAAGATTGCCAGCAGGTTCGCTGACTGGTCGTACTGGTAGATCCGGCCACTGTTGAAGTCGAGTGCCGAGACAATCCCCTGGCTGTCAACGGTCACGTCCACAAACTGCGGCTTGATTGTCTGTGCGCCACGACGCTCAATCTCACCGTACGCCTTATTGCCCGATGTGTAGACGTCATTCCCGATCGAGTTCAACTTCTTGATCTGGTCGACGTTGCCAAGGGGCGAGACCGTGTAGATGAACCCTCGTTCATCTACAAACATGTTGGCATGGTGCGTTGGCAAGACCTTTGAGATCTGCTTCTTCTGCGAATCCGTTGTGAACATCCGGATCAGCAAGCGACCGAGGTCGAACACTAGCCGGTTCGCACCAAAGAACCCCCGGAACGTCCCTTCACTGTCCAGAAGGAAGATCCCGCGGAAGTCGCCACCGCCATTCAGGACGTAGAGATATCCGCGACGATCAATGACGACCTTGTTGGGTTGGTAGACCTGATCATCCTCCAGCAGGCGCGAAGTGGGTTTCCCGAACTGCTTGATGAACTCGCCGGATGCCGTGTATGAGACCAAACGGCTGTTGCCTCGGTCAGCAACCCAGACGTCACCTTGCCCGGTGATGAATACACCCTCGGGCGCATTCAATTTTCCCGGACCCTCAGCGCTGCCGATGGTCAGTATGTACGTACCGTCAGGTGCGAACTTGAGGACGCGATTGTTGCCCGTATCCGAGATCCAGACATTTCCGCCCTTGTCGATGTAGATGTCAGCCGGGTTCTTGAACGTCCCGCACTTCTGGTACATCCCGTCGATCTCGAAGTCGTAGATGTACGGAAGTGGCGAAGCAAGCGTCCGCGCATCCTTGTCGAGCGTCCAGGAATACTCCCGGTCCGCCGACGCAACGGGCACCCCGCCCTGAAGCAGCCCGACCACGAACGCTGCGGCCAGCACCAATGCCGTCGTGAACCTGACGAGACGCGCCAACCTCGTGCGCCGACGCGACTTGAACTGCTTACTCACGACTTGATCCCCGAATGTGCCATCGTCTGGATGACCTTGGCCTGCCGAAGCAGGAAAACCGTGATGGTTGGCGCAGTCATCAGAAACGCTGCGGCCGCCTGCGCACCCTGGCGTGCAATCGCCGCCGGACCATTTGTAAGGCTGATCATTGCGACGCTGACCGTCTTCATTGCCTCGCTGCGCGTGAAAACCAACGGGCTGAAGCTGTCATTCCACAACTGGATGAAGCCGAAGATCAGCAACGTGTTCCATGCTGGCGCAACATTCGGCATGACGATCTTCCAGAAGATCGTCCACTCCTGCGCACCGTCGACACGAGCCGCCTCAATCAGTTCGTTCGGAACCGCATTGTCCATGAACTGCTTCATCATGAACAGTCCGTAGCTCCACGCGAGGGCCGGCAGGATCAGCGCACCGTACGTATCGATGAGCCCGATCTTCTGCACCACGAGATACTGCGGAATGCGAGTCACCTGCGGGGCAAACATCAGTGCCGCCACGATCATTCCGAAGATGAAGTTACGACCCGGCAGGACCCCCGCTTTGGAGAGCGGATACGCACACATCGAGCACA
>BJHB01000590.1:0-1840 GCA_014191415.1 Chloroflexota bacterium | reverse complement strand
GCGGGCTACAGGTTCATGCCTGGACTTGCCGATGAACTGGTGCAAATCCGCCTCGCGCGCCGCGTCCGCGGTGAGGATGTAACCGACGAGCGAGCACTATATGGATCATGGGGAGGCGGGCTGAGGCGTCGGGCGAACGGGTTCTCAAGACCGTTCCGTGAGCTTCGGATCCTGTTGACCGTTGCAATCCTCAGGGCGACGCGCCTTGCGATCGCGATGGATGCGCGGGGCTTTGCAGGAATCACCACGCGCACGTACTTCCGCACCGTGCCACTGGTATCAGCTGACTTCATGTTCGCCGGGGCGTCGTTGCTGGCGTTGGCGGTTGTCTATCTCGCAACTTCATGGGTTGTGCGGACCACATGGGTGCCGCCTTCGTGAATGTACGGCAGCGTCCAGATCGAGGTTGTTAACGACCGCGTTACTGGATTGCAGGAAAATGGGAATGAGGGTCGGGCCTTGAACGGTCTGCCCCAAACTAGCCCGATCCTCCGGAGCGCACATGGAAATCCGAGGTGTCCTGTTTGATGTCAACGGTACGCTGATAGATATAGAGACCGATGACTGGGGTGAGGAGACGCTCGGCCCGCTCAAATACTTCCTGAGGTATCACGGCGTAAGGCTTGGCAGGCAAGAACTGAGGTCGAGACTTGAGGCTGGCGTGCGCCACCACCTTGGAATCATCCCCCAGCCATTCCCGGAGCTTGACTGGACACTGATTTGGCGGGACGTGTTGGCTCAAGCGGGGGTCTTTGACCACGGCATCCTGAGCGGTGACGACACTGGCCCGGCCGAACGTCGGTACCAGATTTCACTCGACCTGGCGCGAATTCACCGCTCGCTCGCCCGCCGACGGCTTCGGGCATTCCCGAAGACCCATGAGATGCTGGACGATCTAAGCCGACGCTACCCATTGGCTATTGTCACCGACGGACAATGGGCATTCGCGCGCGAGGAACTCACCGAGACCGGTCTCATCGGCTATTTCCGGCATGTGACGGTATCTGGGGACATGGGATTGCGAAAGCCTGACACGCGCATCTTCCATGATGCACTCCACGCAATCGGGGTCGACGCATCGAACGCGGTGTACGTCGGAAACGATCCGTACCGAGATGTGCACGGCGCACAGGCAAGCGGGATGCGGGCCATCCTGGTTGGGGACAAATCCCTTCCCAATTGGGCGACGTCCGGCCGACGCCCGGACTATCACATCCGCCACATCCACGAAGTCCCGATCGCGCTCCAGGCCCTGGCGAATCGCTAATCCGGACCCCCAGCTCCCGTATCGAAAGGCCAAGGGCTACCCGGACGTATGCGATCAGGGCGGGGTCGGCGACCTATCCCTCAATCCGTCTGAACTTCTGAACGGTGTGACAATCCGGCCCAGCTAGACCGATGCGTCCGAACTCAGCAAACGTCACCTCGCCGATGTAGACGTCACCGTGTGAATCGACGGCGATGTCATGGGGCGCGGTGAAGTTGCCGGGCAAGGTGGCATCGTCGCTGGCGGCCTGACCCCAACGCGCGCGCAAGGTGCCGTCAGCGGCGAAGACGCTCATCCGACTCGCGTGCGCCTCGCGGATCTTTCCGGTCTTGAACGACTGCATTCCGGGCTTCCAGTGCAGCTCGGAAACATAGACATCACCACCGGGGCCGACCCGGACCTGCGTCGGACGCTGAAGGTCGGTCCACTCGAAAAGGTACTCACCCGTCGCCGAGAAGAACTGGACCCGTTCATTTTCACGGTCGGCGACAAGCACCCGTCCGTGCGAATCAATCGCGATGCCGTGCGGAAGGTTGAACTCGCCCGGGCCGGTACCCGGCCCACCGAAGCCAC
>BJHB01000589.1:0-1849 GCA_014191415.1 Chloroflexota bacterium | reverse complement strand
CGGCAATCGCCGGGGCGTCATCTTTTTCAAGAACCAGTGCCGCTGGATCAGGAGCTTCATCACCGATACTTGGCGACTTTTCGATAAGCGGAGCCGGAAGCGCCATGATCGCATTCCCGTCCGAAGCCGGCGGTTCAGTCGAGGGTAGATCAGGGACATCCTCGGATTTCTTCATCACCGGTCTGGCTTGCGAGTTGCCCATCACCACCGGCCAGGACCCTGTCGCCGAACGGACAGTCGACCAAGAGCCGTTGACCGGTTGATCGTCAAATAACGGGGGTATGTCCCTGCCCATGAATAGCGAAGAGGCAATCCGGTCGAATGGATCAGCTTCTCGCGTCCGCTCAATTTGCTGTCGCGGGTCCCTGGAAACGACCCGACGATGAAGGGCGACCAGCAGGTTTGCCACTACGCAAAACGGGAATTTCTCGAGAATTGACGCCGCGATGCTGTGGGCAATTTCCGTCTCACCAGACCTCCACCATGCTTCAGCAAGTAGGAGTTGCACATCGGTTCGTGACTTGTCCTGTGTGAGCGCGGTCACCGCTTCCAGCATGGCGTGTTCGAAAAGACCGGAACGCAGGTGCGTACGGACGACCGATGCGTGTGTATGCGGGATCGGACCATCAATCTGGCCCTCAATCCCATACGCCGCCGACTGACCTTCACTAGCTATTCGACGCTGGACCTCACGGAGCCTCGACGCGATGGTTTCGGTGCCCGGTTCGATTTCCCAAGCCCGGCGCCATGCGCGCAAGGCAACGGCAGGGCCTTCAATGGCTTCCTCGACTTCGGCAACGCCAACCTGCGCCACGAGGTCACCCGGGTCGCCCTCGAGCGCAATGTCGAACGCCCGTCGCGCGTTGAAATGATCGGACTGATTAAGATAGGCGATCCCCATCAGGCGGTGAATGTCTATGCCGTGCGGGAATTGCTCAGCAGCTGGAATCGCAACGCTGACGGCATCTGTCGCATTGTCCGACGCAAGCAGGTCTCGCACTTTCAGGCACGCGGCGCCATAGGACGCAACCGCCTCGGACCGTCCGGCCAGGATCCCCGAGCCAGGTAGACCAGCGTCCGGACCACTGGCAATTTGCCACCAAGCCATCGGCCGACGGCGACCACTCATCTCATTCACTGACCCCACGGTTCATGGGTGTCACCGCGTCGAACCTCGCTCCATCATATGGCACGACTTCGGACGTGCTCCAAACCCTAGAAGAGTAACGATGTTCATTGTGCGTCGGCTCACTTGCGCCGTTCGTGAGGCGCAGAATAGGCGTCGACCGTAACCCTGTGATGCGTAGGCCTGTCACGCCGGAACTCCTGCTTGGTCGAGATGCCTGATGGCCGTGCAAAACGCATGGTTGAGGATCAGGTGTCCGTCCTCGGCTTCCTCAATTGTCGCCGCCGGGACGGTCAGGTTGATCGATGCGATGGACAGAAGTTTGCCCCCGTCGAAACCGGTCAGTCCAATCACGGTGCAGCCAATGTCACGCGCGAACCGTGCCGCACGGAGAATGTTTTCGGAGTTTCCGCTGCCCGAGATGGCCACAAATACATCAATCGGGCGAAGGTGGGTCTTGACCCCCTCCAGGAACCCGTTTTCATAGCCCTCGTCGTTTGACCATGCCGAAAACAGCGCAATGTTGTCCGATAGACACACCGTTCGGAACCGACCCTGAACCGGGTGCGTGGTGTTCTTGGCCAAATCAGCGGCAAAGTGTGAGGCGGTCGACGCGCTGCCGCCGTTTCCGGCAAAGACGACCGTGTCGTCCATGGAGCGCGCGTGGCGCAACGCGGCGACGCCGTAATCGATGGCTTGTCCGGGCACTTCGATCATCGCTTG
>BJHB01000588.1:0-1852 GCA_014191415.1 Chloroflexota bacterium | reverse complement strand
CAAGGCCCGATATGAAGACGCGCCAAGCAAAGTAGACGAAGAGGGCAGCGGATGCAATTGCGGTCATCCGGACGAGGGCAGGTCCGAGCGCACGGCCGAGGACCGCGGCCCCAACCGCGACCGCCAATGACCAGCACAACCCCGCGAGGAAGAAACCGGCATAGAAAGACGAGAGATCGACGGTCGTGGCGGTCCCAACAGATGAGGCGATCAGGCTGCCACCAACGGCGGCGAACCAGACAATTGCCGTTGGCGAGGCGAGCGCAAGCAGGAGCCCGTCAAGGAAATCCCGGCCCTTGCCGGTTGAAGGCCCGACCAGTGCAATCAACTTTCCAATCTGGCCACCGTGTGACGCTGACACAGGCCTACTCGCTCCCGTTTCTGCCCCGACGTGTGTGGTTTCGGGTGTCGGGGCGGCGATGGCCTGACGAACCATCTGCCATGTCAGGTAGACAAGGGCGGCCGTACCACCTAGCCATAGCACCCATCGGACAACAGTGAATTGCAGAAGGGCGGCAATGCCGGCGCCGGCCATGCCCGCCCAGATGATGTCCCCGAAGCACGAGCCGAGGCCGATCAGGAACGCCGGGACTGCGCCACGAACGATCCCGGTCCGGATTATCGCCAGGTTGACGATGCCAAGGTCCAGGCAGAGGGATAGGGATAGCAGTGCCCCATCGGTGAGGAGCTGCAGGTTCATCGTGCAGTCCTGCTTCGTCGCTGGGCCCGGCCTTCGTGACCAGGAACCGGGTCACCTGTCTTGGAGGCAACGCCACTCATTGGTCGCCCGGTGTGCGCCGGTTTGGCGAGCTCAAGGGCGATTGCTCGATATCGGGCTTGGCCCCGCCGGACGGTTCCGACCTGCGAGTGGACCCGTCATCGTCGCGTGCGCGTTCATTCGGCCAGGCAACAAGCTCCCATTCACCAAGAGCTCCGGACCGCTCAAACCACAGTCGCAGGTAGCCTTCCTGCGCAGTTGGCAAGCCAATCGCCAAGGTCGAACCAATGCCACCCACCCCGAAAAGATGGTGGTGACCGGTAAGCACAAGCGCAGGTTGGAGTTCCTGGACAAGTTGGGTAAGGACCGGAATACCCATGATGCCAATGCGCCCGGGGGCCTGGCCCCGGAATGCTTCGTGCATGAGGAGGATATTTGGATACGGGTTGCGTGCCATCGCGTCCACGTCATCTCGGTTGAAGTGGCGGGCACGGTCACCGGCGAAAGGCTTTGAATGGTTGAACCAAGTCGGGGCGTAGTTCCCCGGAAGTCCGACCACGCTGATCCCAGTGCCAGACACGATGTATCTGGTCCCCGGGAAGAGGTGATTGCCGGGTATTGGCGGGGAATTTCCATCTTCATTGGAGGTGAAGAGGTTCCAGTGCTCGTGATTCCCGTGCACCCAGACAAGTGGGATTGTCAAGTCGTCAAGGGTGCGTGGATCGTCGTCTGGATGGAGTTCTCGCCCGGGTTTCCCAGCAGTGAGATCACCCACTTGAAGTAACACGACAGCAGCTGGCTCGGCCTCAGTGGCGCGGAACAGTGGATCGAAGTCACCGTGTACATCACCGATAGCCAGGATTAGTACACGTTCTTTGCTGGCATACGATTTCGAATGTGCATTTCGGGCGATGTCCGGACTGTGGCGCGGTGGCGCGACCCGACCGCGGACCGGGATAGATGATGCATTAGGCGAGCGCCGGTTGCGAAGAATAGTCGGCTGAGGTTGTGGCCGGGCAACGGAACGGCCCCGAGGATGCCCGGTTTGCGGGACATCGCCGGGGCTATTGCGGTTGTCACGTACTGAAGGTGTCGTCACGCGTCAGGCGGCCGTCGGCGAACCGACGTGGGCTT
>BJHB01000587.1:0-1853 GCA_014191415.1 Chloroflexota bacterium | reverse complement strand
CGGCATGGGAACAGTGGTCCTTGGGGCCGCCGGGCAGGCGGATTCGACGTGCAGGCCCGCAATGCCGGAACCAGTTCGTACGGTGAAGGTTTCCCATCGAAGGAAACCGGGAACCTATGGCGTGGTCGCAAGTGTACGCCGATGTCGTGGAACCCACCGTTTACACGGGTCCTGGCGTTCTTGCCTCACGGGGAACTCTATCGGTCAAGGTCCGCCATCACGGCACTCAGATTGCCGTCATCGCGTGACTTTCCGACGCCAGTACCGCCTTTGAGCGCCAGATGCCGGTGCCGAATCGCCAACGCAGCGCGATCACATTGACGACCGAAGACGCCATGAACCCCATGAACGCACCAACGATGCCGAAGCCGAGGACGTGACCGAGGAACCATGCGCACGGCAGGATGACCAGCCACTGGGTGATGATGGAGTTCCACATTGGGAACTGCGTGTCGCCTGCCCCGCGAAGTGTCCCCTGCAACACGAACTGGATGCCCGCGATCGGCAGTCCCGGGGCGAACGAGTACAGCCCCCATGCTGCTTGCGCCATGATGTCCGGATCTGCGGTGAAGAACCCTGCGATCTGTTGCGCGCCAACCACGAAGATGACCGCGGCTGCAATCATCCACCCGATCGCCAGTTGTTGGGCGAACCGGTTCACGGCAGCAACGCGGTCGTAGTCTTTCGCGCCGATCGCCTGGCCGACGAGAGCCGTGGCGGCAATCTGCAACCCGATCGCCGGTAGCCAGCTCACCGATCCGGCAGTCATTGCAATCCGCTGAGCCGCGAAGACCGATGGACCCATGGAAAGAAGGATGCGTCCCAGGATCAGGAACATTCCCGAGAACGATAGTTGGTCGATGACGGCGGGCAGGCTCAATGTCAGGAAAGTGCGTCCGATGGCGATGTTCGGGATCCATCCCGTCGTTCCGGCCGGGGCGCCGGCACCGATGCGAATCCCCTCGGGCGCCGACCGCATGAGCAAGGTGCCTAGCAGGAACGCGACCCCAACAACCCGGGCGATATTCGCGCCCCAAGCCGCGCCAGCGACTCCCATTTCCGGTGCGCCCCAGGCGCCAAATGCCAGTGCATAGGCCGCCGAAATGTTCACGACATTCACCAGGGCACCGCAAATCATCGGGGTGCGGCTGTCACCGGCCCCCCGCATGGCGCCACCGATTGCAAACTGCAGGGTCAGGGGGACCATGCCGACCAAGCCGACGGTAAGGAACGTCACGCCCGCCTCCGCCACATCCCCGGTCCCACCCGCAAGCGTGATGAGCGGTTCGGTGATGAGCCATCCCACACACGTGAGGAGGAGGCTGAAAATGGTTCCCAGCACCATCCCTTGGCGCAGGGCATTCCCGGCGACTGCCGGAGTACGCGCTCCTGTCGCCTGCGCGACGACGACCGTCGTGCCGATTCCGAACGCACTCAGGGCACTGAATGCGATGAACATGATCTGCAAGCTCACGCCTGACCCGGCAAGTGCCGACGGCCCGAGGCGTCCTGTGATCGCAACATCGGCAATGCCAACGGCAGTGGACAGCAGTTGCTCCACCACCACCGGCCACGCCAGCTTGATCACGTCAAGACGAAGTTTCCGCAGCGACGCCCCGTTGTCGGTCGGGGTAGGCGGGTTCGCAACGTCTCCGTCGCGGTTCAGGAGTGATGCGGAGGAATCCGCCGTCGTGATCGCTCCGGATGTGTGTGGAGCGTCATCGACCTGCGTCGGAATGGCTTGAGGGGTGGCGGTGGACATGGGTTCGAAGGTTCTTTCGTGGGCCAGACGGCGTAATCTCCGTTGAAATGTCCGGAGTGGTCGGTAGCGTCGTGGCGGGAACTCAAATACT
>BJHB01000586.1:0-1853 GCA_014191415.1 Chloroflexota bacterium | reverse complement strand
TGGTTTGGCGTACCGTGGCTTTCCAGAGTTCGGTATGTACGCTCGGTGTGTACGAGTTTGCCTCCCGTCGGTGATCGTGTGATCGACGGGGTTGACGCCGTGAGGGGGTGCTAAGCGAAGCGTCTTGCAATTAGGTGGGGTGGGGTGGCAATGGGCCGGCAGGGAAAACCCCAACTCCCTGCACGTGGCCTCCGTTGCGACGTGAGGGGGAATCCCTCCGTGGTCCACGATGATGGGAAACCCCTGGGATTGCTGGCGGAATCTGCGTAGTCCGGACTGTTTTCGGTCGTAGGCTGAAGCGAAGCGTATAAAAGCAAGGGGGCGATGGGGTAGGGTGGTGAGCGAGCTTGGGCTGCTGTCAGCAGATGACGGGGCGGGCGGACTGTGGCCCGTGGGCGGGCGGGTCGATGCCGATCCATCGTTCGTCGGCTGGTTCGCTGGCCCGTTGGTACCGCGAATCCGAAGACAGACGCAGGCGGTCAGCTGACTGGTTGTCCAGACTGGCATGCACCAGGACCATGTTGAAGACCAACAGGTCGCCGGCACGGTAGTCGGTGGTCAGCCACCGGCCACCAAACTTCTGCCTCAGGCCAACGTGGTCGTCGGTGATCGCCCCGGTTGCGAGGTCGGGACGGTTGCGCAGGCCATCCGGACCGGTCCACGCCCCCTCATGGCGGTTCTCGCAGACGGTGTCGACGTCGGTGGCGAGGTAGTCGCCGGTGAGGTCGTGCTGCCGATGGGAGCCCTCGAGGACGATCAGTCCGCCGAGGTGCCGGTCGATGTCTCCCAATGGGGTCCACGACGTGCACAACTGGTGGGTACCCCGGCCCATGAATACGAGGTCGCAATGCGATGCGGTGCCCATGCCGGGCTTGACCAGACGTAGCCACGTGAAATCGAAGTGGCGCACTTCCTCGCCGAAGAGGGCGCGGTAGAAGCGGATCATCGGGCCATCGGTGGTGTATAGCAGGTGCTGCAAGGCACGGTTGTCGCGGGCGATGTCGGAGGACTTCACGCCAAGGGTCGCGCCTGGCACGAGAATGGCGTCGTCGACCGGATGATCGGAACGGATGAGTCCGTGTTCGGCGAGTTGGCTGCAGAGTTCATGTCGGGCGGCCAGGACTTCATCGCGCAGGAGATAGCCGGGGAGGTAGAGGTAGCCGTCCTCGTCCAGTCGGTCGTGCGCGTTGGCAATGTTGCGTGCGATGGCAACGGGGGTTGTGCCGAGGTCATCGGATCGACGCAGTTCGCCGATTGTCCCGGGAGTGTCCTCAAGGACCTGACCCCGGGAGATGAGGGTCTGGGGTCTGGATTCTGTCGTGGTGATCACTCGTCGGACTTCCTCTTGATGCAGGATAGCGCAGTCGGATGATGCTCTTCACCCGGTCGGAGCTAGACTCCCTCGCCCTGTGCGTGGCTCAGGCGACGGGGCTGACCCGACCGGGAAGCGAAGCGTATATAAAACAGGCGGCGATGGGAGCGAAGCAAGGGGTGTGGGACGGGGCCGTTCCAGTGGGCAATACTCTGCGTTGCCAGACTGGCACGTGTGCTTTCCTGATGATCCTGCACGAAGCGGAGCGTACGTACATCTGGCGGGCATTGTGAGCGCAGCGAACATATAAATCCGGCGGGGTGGTGGAGCGGTGTGGGAGCGCAGCGACCATATGAATCAGGCGGGGTGGTGGGGCGGTGTGGGAGCGAAGCGAGGGGTGTGGACGCACAACGCAGGGAAGCCCGCAGACCGGGGGCGATTGGTAGTTCTGCATGGCAGATGAACGCGAGACAGACGGGATAGCAAGTGACACGGTCCCGGACGACGCTGCCTCGTGCGCAGCGTATGTACATCAGGCGGG
>BJHB01000585.1:0-1857 GCA_014191415.1 Chloroflexota bacterium | reverse complement strand
CGGCGGGTAGACTGTGTCTATCCCATGCCCCATGACCGCCACCGTGCCGGGCCGGTCCGCTCCTGATGCAGAGAGCGCAGCAACCGCGCCGCGGTGCGCGTACGTATCCACACCGCGAGCAAGCCCGCTAGCGACAACCCAGCCGGCCCGGACGAGATCGGTCGCGAACCGTTCCGACTGTTCGCGCCCATAGCCAGTGGCACGGCGAGTGCCCACGATCGCCACAGAAGGGGCGAGCAAGGCATCCAGGCGCCCGCGAACAAACAGCACTGGTGGCGCGTCGACAACCGCAAGCAGCGGTGCCGGGTACTCAGGGTCGCGCCATGTGAGAGCCGTCGCCCCGAGCGCCTCGAGCCGATCCAAGTCACGCCTCGGGTCATATGCCCCGCGAGTCGCGATGAGCTGGTCAACGGCGCGCCGATCCAACCCCGACGCAACAAGGGAACCCGCGGGTGCAGTCCATGCTTGATACAGGTCGCCAAAATGCTCCAGGAGCCGACGTGTTCGCTGGGCGCCAATCCCCGGAACCCGGGTTATTGCGAGCCATGCCCCTCGTTCGGACGCGTCCATTGCCGCCGTTGCCAAAGCGTCCCCCAGACAGAACCTCTCCGGTTTTCGGAGTGTGTATACCTATCGACTACACTTTCGTCCAGATGGATCCTAAGGAACCCTTGCTTTCAGCACTCGTAAACTCGCGCCGTGCGTTCCTTGTAGACCTCGATGGAGTCATCTACACCGGATCCCGACCAATCCCGGGAGCTGGAGAGTTCTTTCAGGTCCTCCGTCAACGGAAGTTGCCGTTCCAACTGATCACCAACAACTCCACGCGCACCGGCACGCAGGTCAGTGACCACCTTAGAGGGATGGGGTTCATGATTGAACCCGAGGATATCCTCACCTCCCCTGAGGCAACCGCCGTCTTCCTTCGACGCGACTGGCCCGCCGGAACGCCCGTCATGGTCATTGGTGAAGACGGCCTTGTTCGGGCAATGGTTGGCGCTGGCTTTCAGCTGACAAACGATTCCAGTCGTGCGAAAGTCGTCGTGTGTGGCCTGGACCGACGTCTGACTTACGAGCGCCTAGTGCAAGCAACTGGCGCAATCCGGTCCGGCGCGTCGTTTATCGCAACGAATCCCGACCTCGCGCTTCCAACTGAACATGGTTTCCTTCCCGGCAATGGAGCAACCCTCGCTTTTCTGGAGGCTGCCACCGGAGCCAAGCCAACCGTAATCGGAAAGCCTTCGCCAGTAATGCTCGAAATCGCGATGGCACGCCTCGGGGTCCACACTCGGGAAACTGTCATGATTGGCGATGGGTTACATACCGACATTCTGGCGGGCGCGCGAGCCTCGGTTGCCACAATCCTGGTCCTCACCGGGGTCGCCACGATTGCCGACGTGGCACATGTCGCGTACCCACCAGACGTCGTGACCGACTCGATTGACATCGTCAGGCGAGCCCTGATCGCGCATGTCTGAACCCCCGTCAGCGTCTTGGCAACAGTGGTTGATATAGTTTTGCCGATCATCACGGACGGGTATCGGCGCGGGTGCGGGTCGGTTCTGGACAAGGTGACACCGGTCGGGACTGGGCCGATTTCGCAGTCCTAGACGGTGGTCAGCACGCAGGCGCCGGCGCGGTTACCCGGTGGCGAGCAGGGCTACCGATGTAATTTTTTTGTGAGGCGCGTGGCATGCAGCGTGGCAGTGTGGTGAGGCTTATCCGTGATCGTGGGTTTGGCTTCATCAAAATGGAGAATGGCCAGGAAATCTTTTTCCATGCAACCGGAGTTGTCGGATATCCCTTCGACAATCTGGCTGAAGGTCAGGCAGTGAGTTTCGAGATTGGCCAGGACAC
>BJHB01000584.1:0-1863 GCA_014191415.1 Chloroflexota bacterium | reverse complement strand
CGCGCACCGAGGCCAGCCCGGGCCGACCGCGTGCCGCTTGCCTTCATCGCCGGTGGGGTCGTCATCGGCTTTCCGCTTGGCATGTCCGTGGCGATGCGCTACGTGGAATCGGTGCACGGCAGCGCCATCCTGGGGTTCCTGCCCCTCGCCACCGCGGTCATCGGGGCATGGGTGAACCGGCAGCGACCGCCGGGGATCTTCTGGGGAGTTGCCGCCCTGGGCAGCGCACTCGTCATGGCCTTGCCGTTTGTCAAGACCGGTGCGACCATTGGCGGGTTCAACCCGGCCGACCTCCTCCTTTTCCTCTCAACCTTCTGCGCCGCCACTGGATACGTCTATGGCGCACGGTTGGCCCGCACGATGTCGGCCGAACAGGTGATCTGCTGGGGCTGTGTCGTCTCCCTGCCGGTGACCCTCCCGATCGCAATCTGGTCATGGCCAACCGCGGATGCCTCAACCGCGGCCTGGCTCGGGTTCCTGTACGTCTCCGTCGGGTCCATGTGGGCAGGTTTCTTCTTCTGGTACCGGGGTCTCGCCCTTGGTGGCACGGTCCGGATCAGCCAGGTGCAACTGGTGCAACCAATCCTCGGGATGATCTTCTCCATCCCATTGCTCGGAGAAACCCTCGACGCGGTGACCATCACCTTCGGCCTGGCCATCGTCGCAACCGTCTTCCTGGGGAGGCGCCTGGCAACGCGCGGATAGGGCCAGGTGCACTCGGTGCCTGCGAGGCGGCAGACCACCCCGTGCCGGGATCCCGTGGCGCGTTCTTGGAACCGGGGCCCGTGGACGGGACGGGTTTTAGGGGTGGCCCCACCCGACGCATGGGCGGGGCCGCGAACGGTCGGAACACGTCCAGATGGCCGTTCGGGACGCCATCAGGGCAGCGTGTTCTGCATCAGGACGGCCCACCCGGTCACACCCACCGGTACAAGCGGGCGTCCTGCAAAGGCCCGCCGCAATGCCCCAGTCACCGATACTGGCACCTGCGGCTCGTCCCGCTTCGCACCCGGCGCAAGGTCGTTCCGGATCCAGAACGCCTCCTCTTCGTCACAAAAGGGGACCGGATGTTGGAACACCTGCCAATCCCACGGCACGAAGATCCGGTTGCACAGGTCCCGAACGACACCATAGGTCGCGAACTCCCTGGGACCATTCACAAGCCAATACTGCCCGGTCTTGCCGATCCGCACCCATGTCTGGGGATTGATGTCCCGTGCCGGCCGGGAAGCGGAAACATTGCACGTGACAGGCAGGCAAGACGCCGGGACGGATCGCCTCGAATACACTGGCTCGAATGACGACCCGACCACCAAACATCCTCGTCATCATGAGTGACGAACACGCCCCGCAGTTCAGTGGGTTTGGCGGGCACCCGCTTGTCCGGACACCCCATCTGGACCGTTTGGCAGCCCGCGGTGTGATGTTCTCGAACACCTACTGCGCCTCACCCCTGTGCACTCCCAGTCGCATGAGTTTCATGACCGGGCGCCATGTCCACCGCAATCCCGGGGGATGGGACAACACCAGTCATCTCTCCCTCGATGCCGCCACCTGGGCGCACGCCCTCCGCGCCGTCGGGTATGACTGCGTCCTGGCGGGCAAGCAGCACTTTCCCGATCCCGGCCAGTTGCACGGCTTCCGGCATCAGATTGCCTTTGACCTGCACGGGTCACAATCGCACGGGCAGGCCGACTGGTCGCAGGGGGTACCGATATCCCCTCACCCATGGCCAGGCGTCGCGCAGGCCGGACCGGGTCGTACACGCGAACTTGATGTCGACGACGGGGTAACTGAAGCCTCGGTGCGCTACATCACTGAGGCTTCCCGCAGTGAACAGCCGTGGGCGATGCACGTGGGGTA
>BJHB01000583.1:0-1863 GCA_014191415.1 Chloroflexota bacterium | reverse complement strand
GGGGTGCGATTCCTCCGACTGCGAAAAGAATGGCTCACCCCAAAGCGCCTCATGCCGGGCGTAGAGTTGGCGAAGTCCGGCCGCAATAGCGCTCGCAAGGGTTGGGCGGCTGGGCCACGTCACTCCGTTTGGGTCAACGGTGGCGCGAAGGGTCTGTAACGCGGTGTCCATGACGACCTCTCGTGGACGGGTTCCGACGATCGTGAGGTACGCCAGCAGCGCCGAACGAAGTTGATGCCCAAGCTCATGTGTAGGAATGTGTTGCAAGGTCCCGAGTAGCACCTCGCGATGTTGGCCGACGATGGCGTCTTCGAGCCGAATGCGCGCGTCAGTCAATCGGCGCCGGGCGGCGTCACGGGTGATCGCGCGCGATCCCTTTCGAGAAAGGTGGGCGGCGAGGGCCTCGTCGACACGGTTTCCATGGACTAGCGGTGTGTACTGGAGAAGGGCGAAGTCGAGGGTCTCAACATCTGAATGACGCAACCCATGCAGTGTCGCCCCGACGATCTGACGTGCGTGCTGATCTGACTCCGCCTGTTCGACCGTGTCGGAAGGGGACGCCTGATCCGTGTCGGGTACCTCGGGTCCGGTCGAGACTAGCGGTTCCCTTTCTGCGACGGTGTCAGCCGAGACAATAAGGAAGAACGGTGGGTAGCGTCGCCAGACTTCTGGGCCGACGATCGGCCCGTTCGGGCGGCGGAACCGAGGCTGTCGTCGCCTCGTCGTCGCCCGTCGCATGTCGGTCAGCTTATTCGCGGCGATTGCGCGGACACCGGAGATGAAGCCCGCGTCGTGCCAGAGATTCTCGTTCGAAACCCCACGCGACAACGCTGACCTGTGTACCGAAGATCCCGGCACTTTCTCTCGCAAGTGAATCAGGATGGTGTGCACATCATCCAGTGCATCGTCCGAAAAGCCGGCGACTGAGATTGCCAACCGTTCCGCAGCGAACCAATCCCACTCGACCTCTGGAAGCGTGTCAGTCCCGCTGGCCGCTTGGTGGGCCAGTTGATCACCTGCTTGGGTCGCAGGTATCTCCGGGACAGCAGTGAGGTTCCGAATTGTGGCCAAAGGCTCTTCCCGATACCAAAATGCTTGAAAAAGCCCCGACAGCCTCACACGGCAATGGCGAGTGCGACGCAATTTTACGGGTACCGGCGTGAGTGTAAGTGGGTCCGGAACTAGTCTGGTGGATGCACCGGGCTCACCCAGTGCGGATTGCTCGGACCCCGGACCTGTCCCGGGGCCTTGAGCTTGACGTTCACCGCCAGTCTTGGGTCGCCCACCCCCAACGCGTAACAGGCTCCGCCTGGGCGTTGTGATGCCGGACACAGGGTACTCAAGACCCGATCTCTTGGCAGCACGCTCAAACGCTCGTATTTCTTTGGCATTGCAAATACGTCGATACAGTGAGGCTGCCGGTTTGATCGGACACGGATTGACGTTCATTCCTTTTTATGAACGTCACATGGATGCATGGTGTGATGCCTTGTGTGTTCATTAATATTCATGGCCCGATGCCAGTCTTGACAAGTAGCCAATGTTCCGAACCGATGAAGCACAAATGTGACATTCAAACAAGAATTGACTCGCCGACGCACGGGGCCCCATGGATCACGTACGGAGCCCAATGGGCGAGATCCGCAAATGGTCTTGCGTCACCGAACTGAAGGGACTCGAAACGGGACGCAAGCGCCTGGACCGCTTCGTGGGCCGGATCATTGACGGGAAGGACGTTCATGAGTGCTTTTCCGAGGTACGTCAGGACTTCGGCGACCTCGGACGGGGTGGCGTTCCGCAACCATCGGGTAGCAACGCGAAGTGCATCCGCCTTGTTGGTTTCACCGAGGATCAAGGCATTAC
>BJHB01000582.1:0-1867 GCA_014191415.1 Chloroflexota bacterium | reverse complement strand
GAAAAGCCACCCGACGCTCAAGCTGCTCCGCAATGCTGCGGGCAACCAGTCGCGAATCGATCTCCGGGTTCCGGATTTCCATGATATTGACACGAGCCTTCTTGCCGGTCATGGCCTCGAGAAGCTTGCGCAGCTCTTCAACCGCTGCGCCCTGCTTCCCAATCACGATCCCCGGCTTCGCCGTGTGAATAGTTACCTTGACCTCATTCAAGTTACGCTCAATTTCCGTCTTGCTCACACTTGCATTCGCAAGCCGACGAGTGATCAACTGCCGGATCTCAAGGTCTTCACCGACCAGCTGGGTATACCCAGCTTTGTCAGCAAACCACTTGCTCTCCCAATCACGGATCACACCGAGCCGGAACCCAATCGGGTGTACCTTCTGGCCCACTCTAGTCCCTCATGCCTTCGCTACCGACACTCGCATGCCGGACACTGCCTGGTGACGCTACGCCCAAGACGTTACGCCGGTTTGCGCTTGTAGCCACGACGCGTCGGCTCAATGTCATTACTGACAACTACCGTGATATGCGTCGTCTTCTTCTCGATGACGCCAGCCTGACCGCGGGCCCGGGGCCGAAACCTCCGCGGAAGCGTCGGACCCTTGTCGGCAGTTGCGGTTACGACGACCATCCCATCAGTATTCAGACTGAAGTTGTTCGCCGCGTTTGCAAGCGCCGAACGAAGAATCTTGGCTACCACCTCCGACGCTGCCTTGGGCGACGTGTCGAGGAATGCCAATGCCTCAACGGCAGCACGTCCGCGGATTGCATCCACAACCAAACGTGCCTTTTGGGGGGACATCCTGACCCCACGTGCGAGCGCTCGTACCTGCATTGAAATCTCCGATCCGGAAGCATCCGCGTGCCAGCCTGACGTCAAGGCAACCAAGCCCGGACATCACTCATGCCAACCCGAAGCGTTACCGACTGCTGCGCTCCGTCTTCGTATGACCGCGAAAGTGCCTGGTGGGCGCAAACTCACCGAGCTTGTGCCCAACCATGTTCTCAGACACAAAAATGGGCACGTGCCTACGCCCGTCATGGACCCCGATCGTGTGACCCACCATCTGCGGAAAGATGGTCGAATCACGCGACCAAGTCTTCAATACACGCTTCTCGTTGTTGCGGGTAAGCAACTCAATGCGCGCAAGCAACCGCGCATCGACGAAGGGACCCTTCTTGACTGAACGGGACACAGTGACCTCTTCCTTCTGATCGGCCGACGGAGACTACCGTCGCTTGTCACGAACCCTACTAATGATGAGACGGTCGCTCGCCTTGCGCTTACGCGTCCGAAGACCCATGGCTGGACGTCCCCAAGGTGTCTTAGGCTGACCACCAATCGGAGACTTGCCCTCACCACCTCCATGCGGATGATCGTTCGGGTTCATGGCCGATCCGCGGACACTCGGCCGCCGACCCAACCACCGTGACCGCCCAGCCTTGCCCAGCTTCACATTCTTGTGATCTACGTTGCTCAGCTGCCCAATTGTCGCCATGCATGACGCATGAACGCGACGCAACTCGCCGGACGGGAGCCTTATGGTGGCGTATCCACCATCCTTTGCCATCAGCTGAGCCGATGTCCCTGCCGAGCGGACGAGCTGACCGCCCTTGCCAGGATGCATTTCAATGTTATGGATTACGGTGCCAACAGGCATCGCACTCATCTGCATCGCGTTACCTGGGCGGATTTCCGCATCCGGCCCATTCATCAAGGTGTCGCCCACCTTGAGACCAACCGGGGCGAGAATGTACTTCCGGATTCCATCGTGGTAACAGATCAAAGCAATTCGAGCGGTTCGGTTGGGGTCGTATTCGATAGTCTCGACCTTGGCCGGGACGCCAACCTTTGTGCGCTTCCA
>BJHB01000581.1:0-1874 GCA_014191415.1 Chloroflexota bacterium | reverse complement strand
GCGTTCGCCGACCCACCTGCGACATTCCACGAGTTCGCGATGCATGAGGGCGATTTGCGCCGCTGGGCCTCCGAAGTTTATGAACCCAAGCATCACCCAGAACCGGGTTGCTTCAGCGAAGGCGATTTGGGGTTTCGACGCGTCCCGACGTGGTGTCACTTCTGACATTGCGAATCCCTGTCGGGGTCAGTGGACCGTTTGGTCGTTCGACGTCGTGGACACCGGCTACGGTCGGGTCGGCGTTGTGGCCCGCGCCTGTCCCTGGCGCGCGATCATCCAAGCGGGATACTCCGCCGGAAGGGTGCTCGCCGTGTCAAGTGTTGCGAGGTCGTCGGCGTCGAGCATGACTTGAGCTGCGCCAACATTGTCATTCAGCTGCTCTATCGTCTTCACACCGATGATGACGCTCGTGACCGCCTTCTGGTGGAGCAACCAGGCGAGTGCTACCTGCGCAACTGATGCTCCATGCTTGGTCGCGATCGGTCGCATCGCGTCGACGCAGGCGTAAGCGCGTTCCTTGTCGACGATGGGAAAGTCAAATGTTGCCCGACGTGACCCTTCGGGCATCTTCCGGTCGGCGTCAAACTTGCCGGCAAGCAGTCCACCTGCAAGCGGGCTCCACACCATAAGTCCGACAGACTGGTCCTGAAGCATCGGAACGATTTCGCGTTCAAGATCTCGTCCGGCAATCGTGTAGTACGCCTGCACTGATGCCAATCGTGTCCAATTACGGGCTTCGCAAATGCCGATAGCTTTCATTACTTGCCATGCGGACATGTTGCACACTCCGGTGTAGCGCACCTTCCCGGATCTCACCAAGTCATTCAGGGTTTCAAGCGTCTCCTCGGTGGGAGTACGCGTATCAACACCGTGCAATTGATACAAGTCAATGTGGTCAATCCCGAGACGCCGGAGGCTCGCGTCGACCTGGTTCATCAGGTGGTAGCGCGAATGGCCAAGCCCGTTCGGGTCCTTAGACATCATGCCCGTCGCTTTGGTAGCGATAACGATCTCGTCACGGGGCAGACCGAGGTCGCGGATCGCGTTGCCAAGGAGGATTTCTGATTGTCCAAGCGAATAGACATTTGCCGTGTCAATGAACGTGACGCCGGCGTCGAACGCTGCTTTGGTAACTGCGGTAGCGGCGGCCTGGTCCAAGCCTCCCATGACCTTCCAGGTACCTTCGCCACCGAATGTCATCGTTCCGAGGCACAGCTCAGATACAAAGAGACCGGTCTTGCCGAGAATGCGGTATTTCACTACACCAACTCCAGATCAGTTGGCAACGCAAACAATTCAAAGGCCATCACGTTGCCGGTTCATCCGGTACATGATGGCCTTCAATTGTCACCGCAAGGAGACAAGCAACTAATGCACCTGATGCATGGTACTTGTCATTCTTGGGGGTTAAAAAAATCCTACTCGCCGTCCTTGATCGCAGCAAGTCCATTACCGATTGCAAAGAAAGTTGGAGCCCACAATCCCACGAAAATGCCGAAACGCTCGCCGGACGCCTTATCTGCACCTTCCTTGGTCCCACCCTGGGAATACCAGATAAAGATGCTGCCGATCACGGACAGGAACCCAAGCGTGTAGGCAACATCGGAGGTAATCCCCAACATCTTGATAGTTTTAAACATCCGATACTCCTCAGGTAACAAATACGTTTGCCAAGCTCTTGATCGACGACCGTCAGATCTTTATCGGTCAAAGTTGACAATCGTAGGATATCAAGGAAAATCGGTAAGGCGGGCCAGTGCGGTGGCGGTTGTACGTACATGCAACGCCAGACACGACGTGTCCCTGCGGGTAACAGGGTGGATCCATCTGCATGTTTCGGCCGTGGGTCGGCCGAACTCAGAGTCTGCGGATTG
>BJHB01000580.1:0-1882 GCA_014191415.1 Chloroflexota bacterium | reverse complement strand
CCTGCTGAAAGTGCTGACGTCAGGAGGATGCGACGCGAATGTGAATCCCACCTGCCTAAGCGGGAAAGTTGGTCGGCGAGCGGGACGCTCATCTGCACGGCCGTCCCTTCCCGACCAACCGACGCACCAACCAAGTGCGCAACCGTGGTCGCAACGAGAATCATCGGTGCCATCCTCAGCGGAAGGCGGTCGCGAGGTGAATCGATTTCCTCGAAGAGCACACGGTTCCCCTCGACAGACCGACCGCCATACCGCGTGTACGCCCAAGTCGTCACCGCACCCACGACCGGCAGCATCCAAATCAGGGTCGGCGTTGCAGTTCGTGTCGCTGTCGCCCATTCAAGCAGGAACAGCAAAACCGCCGACGAGGCACCGGCAAGGCAACCGACCACAACACTGACAGGGACCCACGCCAAGACGCGGATCAGTGCGTGAAATGCACTCGTGTTGAGTTTCAGACCAGATCTGTCCGGCGTCATCAGAACCAATCTTCAATCCATCGGGGAACGTACAGCCAGCGAAGCGCACATTCCTGCAACGCGAAGTCCGGGATCATCGGGCCCAACCCGGCCAGACGTAGTCCATCGCTCCTACGACCACAACATATCTCAGCAACTTTCCCAGAGTGACGAACCCAACGAACGGGATCCAACGGACTCCAAACGCCCCAGCGACGACGGTCAGCGGGTCGCCAATAACAGGAACCCATGAAAAAATGAGGGCTAGTGGACCCCACCTTTGCAACAGAGAAACAACTCCGGGATGTTGATCGTCCCAGTTTCTATCACCATCATCTGACGCGCCACGGCGCCGGCGCCACCACTGTGCGCCCCACGCGCCTCCGACATAATTCAGGCAAGACCCAAGTACATTGCCAAGAGTTGCCACGGTCAGGACCATGAGATCTGGATGGCCTGCGCCAATCATGGCAATCACTGCGACCTCGCTGCTTATCGGCAAGAGCGTCGCCGCCAGAAACGCGACCGCAAACAGTCCGACGAACGCCCACCCACCCGAGGACGGGCCGAGGAGGTCGCGAATGACATCAGTGACCATGGGTCACCTCTGCCATTGTCCTGGCATTCCAGAATTAGTCATCAGCTCAAGCATTCGGCATGATGCGCAAGGTAGTGCCTCGCCAATAACCCAGGCGTGAAACGTCGGGGTATCGTGAAATCGCTGCACGGGCTCGCGCCAAGGTTTGAACGAGACGTGTACGTGACTGACGGCGAGGTTTCGTACACGTCCCCGTCACGACGGCGAAGGACAGGTCGCGAAGTTGATCGCCACGACCCGGCATTGCTTTCCCTGAGCAAGGAAACTTGCGGAAAGGCCGACGGTGGTTTCAAGGAGGTTCAACTGTCCCAATGGCTGTCGGCCTTGGTTGGGGCCCCCGGGTTCATGGTGGACCGCAAGGTCAGTGGCCTTTCGACGGCGTTTCGAGCAACGTTTGAGGGGGCAACGAACAGACTGTGCCTCGCGCTACAAGATACGAATAGAATGCACTCCCAGACCTCGGGCGCGCGTGCGGGCAGTACCCCATCGTCACCATTGAGGTGCGAGCCGGATTTGACAGTGCAAAGAGCGTCCTTGACTTCGCCGGACGTCCAACGGATATTCGAACGTTCGCTGAAGCGGCCGGGGGCGGGAAGATCATGACGGCGGTGCGTGCACCTTTGACGTGGCAGACCGACCCCATCAGTACACTCCGGTCGAGTCCTAAGGGAGCAAAGTTACGTGAAAATTCCTCAAGTCCCCCGCCGAGATTGGGGAAAGACGGGGCTGTCGATCCCTGTCATCCCGTTCGGTACCCAGGGCTTCGGCAACCACTTCGGTGATGTCGCCGATGACACCGCCGTCGCCCTCGTCCACCATGCCATCG
>BJHB01000579.1:0-1882 GCA_014191415.1 Chloroflexota bacterium | reverse complement strand
CTTCAGCCAGATGGCCATCGCATCATGGAACAGGTCCAGGACGCGCGGGTCACCCATCGGGACGTTGTTCATCTTCTCCACGATGACGTCGAAGTCCTTGTTGGACCAGCGGCTGAGCTGGTTGCCACCACCACCGGACGTCGTGTTCTTCGGGATCGAATTCTCACTCGTGAAGAGGAACATGGTGTAGTACGGGTCGGCGATGCTCGCCCCGTGGCCCATGAACCATCCACCCGGATGCTTGCCAAGCATGCATTGGTCGTACCAGTCCGGGGGCATGCTGTAGGAGGACTCGAAGCCACCCTTGCGCAACTGCTCGGAAACGACCGGTCCGATATCCGCCCAGATGCCCCACCCGTAGATGTCGACAACAAGGCGCTTGCCACCCTTGGACCAGAAGCCAGCACTGTCCTTGGCATAGCCTTTGGCAGTCATGCGCTTTGCAGATTCTGCGAGGTCATACTTGTTGTTCGGATACTTGGCAAGGATGTCCTTGACCGAATCCTTGAAAGGCTTGAGGGCCGGATAGTCCGGATATGGCAGTTCAGTGGTCTGGCCCGCACCCTCGTAGGCAACGTCAACCGCGCCCTGGTTGTCGATGGCGTAGGCCAGCGCCCAGCGGATTTCCGGGTCGTTCCACGGCTCGGCCTGTGTGTTGATCCAGAAGCTGTTCGGCCACCAGTCGACGTAGCCGTACGGCGGGCGGTTGAAACTATGCGTGATCAGGGCCTTGTTCTTCGGGAGCAGCGACTTGATCGTGCCCGGACGCAAGTCGAGGCTCTGGTCGACTTCATTGGAGGCAAGAAGCTGCGCGGCCCGGTTGTCGTCCGAGTACGGTACGCACACGATCCGCTGCACATCAGGCATCGAACCTGCCGGTGATGCGGGCCCGAAGTCAACATCCTTCCCCCACCAGTCATCCCGGAGGTCAAGGAACTTCTGGGTCTCACTCCAGAGGGTGATCTTGTACGGCCCGGTGCCGCACGGCCAGCCCTTCTCGAGGTCGAACCACATGAACTCAGTGACGTCCTTGCCCTCGAAGATGTGCTTCGGCAGCAGCTTCACACCGTTGTCGAACTTGAATGCCAGGTACTCGAAGAGGAAGCGCGGGTTCGGCGAGTTGAAGGTGAAGGTGACCGTCTGGGCGTCCGTTGCCTCAACCGACTTGATGTACTTCTTCATGTCCCCGCCGTAGGTCAACTTCTGGTTGTCCTTGAGCAGGTTGAAGGTGAACGCCACGTCATTGGCGGTGAAGGCCTTGCCGTCGCCCCACTTGGCCTCCTTGCGGATATTGACCGTGACCGAGGAGAAGTCCTCAGCGTAGGTGTAGCCGGACGCAAGCCAGGGAATCATGTCGTCAGCAAACGCGGAATAGTAGAAAAGTGGCTCCCACATGGAAGCATTGCCCTGCTGGTGCGAAGAGCCGGCAGCGTACGGGTTCCCAATTCCCATGTCGGTGTACTTGCCACCGGACCCACCGTTCAGATAGACCAACGTACGGTTACGTGGCACATCCGCATTAGCGGGTGCCGCGCTAGCCTGGCGCGCGTCGAAGAGACCAAGGGTGCCCGCAACCGCGGACGCACTCGCAGCACTGCCGAGACGCAGGACCCCCTCGCGAGTTTGCTTGAGTTCCATTGAGATGACTATCCTCCAACGCCAAAATTAGCGCAACGTATTCTACCACCAATAAAGTGACCTGTCACGCAACCAGATGGGCACGTGAAGGAACCATCGCAATCGACCCGATCACGCGCCTGAACAGAACCACCCGGCCATCATGCGGATTCACCGGGCGGTGGGCGTCAGTCGATGGGCGGATCAGCCATGGCACCAGATTTCATCAGCGTACCGACCCACGCAATCGGAAGCTCGGGAAATG
>BJHB01000578.1:0-1883 GCA_014191415.1 Chloroflexota bacterium | reverse complement strand
CGCGCGAGTCGGCCGGTACGGAACCACTCAAGTACTTCGAGGTGAGCAGGCCACTGGCCAACGGACAGAACGCAATGACGCCCGTACCAGCCCGTTCGGTCTGGGGGAGCAGATCCCACTCAATCGTCCGGCGCAACAAGTTGTAGTACGGCTGGTGGATCGTTACCGGCGCCCAGTCATGTTCATGCACGATCCGAACGGAGTCGGCGAAGTGCGCGCCGTTGAAACTGCTCACACCACCGTAAAGAACCTTGCCCTGCCGGATCAGCTGGTCGAGTGCACCCAGGCTCTCCTCGAGAGGCGTGACCGGATCGGTGCGGTGCAGGTAGAAGATATCGAAGTAATCGAGCCCCATGCGCTTGAGGCTTTGCTCGCAACTCGCGACCAGATACTTCTTCGAAAGCATGTCGCCGTAGGGTCCAGGCCACATCCGATACCCAGCCTTTGAACTGATGATGAGTTCGTCACGAGGAAGGTCACGTCGGATGATTTCGCCACAGATGATTTCCGAACTTCCGGGCGGCGTGCCGTAATTGTTCGCAAAGTCGAAGTGTGTGATACCCAGGTCAAAAGCCCGGTGGAGGCAAGCTTCAGCAACCTCGGCCCCTCGATAGCCACCGTAGGTCTCCCAACCTCCCAATGAAATGGCCGGCAACAACAGACCACTATGCCCAGACCGGCGGTACTGCATCGAGGCATACCGGTTTGGCGCACTGCGATCTGCAATGCCCCCGGCAATTCCGGTCGCACTAAGTGGATGAGTGGCGAGGGCATGGCCCTCTGGCAAGTTGGTTTGGGGATCAATCTTTATCACCCGAAAATGGTACTCCCAAACTTGCCCACGTCCGCATGACGGCATGCCTGCACGGATACGATTGCTCGGAGGAGCTCGCCCATGACAGCATCTGGCGCCGGACTGACAACCGTTCTTGCAGGGACCCTCATCGACGGCACCGGGCACGATCCCCGGCACCATGTGCAGATCACGATCACCGGAAACACGATCACCGCAATCGCAGACGGCCACGACGTTCCTGCCGGGAGTTCAGTGGTCGACGCGCGTCACCTGACCGTCATGCCCGGGTTGATAGACAGTCACGTTCACCTAGCCATGGTTCCCAAGGGACTTGAGGATCGGTTGCAGACCCCCTACTCCCTGCAGGTGGCCGAGACGCTCGTAAACGCTCGGCTGACCCTCGAGGCCGGGGTGACCACGGTGCGGGACGCCGGTGGCATGCCGAGGGGCACGAAACTTGCAATTGAACGAGGCATGTTCCCCGGACCGCGCGCAAGGATTTCCGTTGGCGCGCTCTCGCAAACTGGTGGGCACGGCGACTCAACCACCCGAAGCGGCGTGCGACTTCGCGCCGACTCCGCCGACGCACCGATGTCCGAACACCCTTGGACGGTCGCGGATGGCGTGGAGGAAGTACGTAAAGGGGTCCGCGAACTGATTCGCGCCGGCGCCGACCAGATCAAGATGATGACATCGGGCGGAGTCATGAGCCCGGGAAGTGAACCCGGCCGCCCCGGGTTTAGCATCGAAGAGATCACGGCCATCGTCAATGAAGCCCGCGCCGCCGGCAGGACAACAATGTCCCACGCTCAAGCCTCGGTCGGGATCATGAATGCAGTCAAGTGCGGGGTCGACTCGATTGAACACGGGATCTATCTGACCGAAGAGATCTGTGCCGAGATGCGGAAACGGGGAACCTATCTCGTACCGACTCTCGTCGCCCCTCTGTGGGTGGTAAGGCGAGGCGAGGCAGACCCCACATCAGTACCCGCCTGGGCGGTTGAGAAGGGTCGCGCCGTCATGGCCGACCATCAGGCAAGTTTCAAACTGGCCGTTGAACTTGGCATCACCGTTGCACTGGGGACGG
>BJHB01000577.1:0-1886 GCA_014191415.1 Chloroflexota bacterium | reverse complement strand
CTCGACTGTCATGTCTTCGGGCATCGTCAAGATCAGCTTGTAGCCCTTGATCGCACACACCAGAGCAAGCCCGATGCCCGTGTTCCCACTGGTCGGCTCCACCAAGGTAGCGCCTGGTGCAATCAAACCATCACGTTCGGCCGCTTCAACCATGGCCAGCGCGATGCGGTCCTTGATACTGCCACCCGGGTTTCTGGCTTCAAGCTTCCCGAGAACGGTTGCCCCACCCCCGTGCGAAATGCGACTGAGCCGCACCAACGGTGTCCGGCCAATGAGGTCAAGAGCCGATGAGGCAATGGGCGACGTCAATTCGGGCGATACGGTCATGGGAGAACCCTGCGTGCGGAACTCGGGTCAGGACACACCACAATCGACGCCCAGGCATGGGCAATCTCGTAGTTCCCAGGGTCCATGTCAGTTCTTGCCGGGCACCGACCCGACTGGCCATAGACCGTCATCTGGCGAGACGGCGGTAACGGAAGCATTGAGGTCAGCCAGAAGGACGGCAAGGTCGACACCAAGCATCGACGCGAGCTGGCTGATCGATTCATAGGTACTTGCCATGCAGCGAGGGCAGGGCAACTGATGGGCGACGAAGACTTTCCATGTCTCCGGGTAGCGGAGAAGGACGTCCTGAATGAGCATGGTCGGGCAGACGGGGCCATTGCCGGCAAGTGCGCGCTTGAGAGTAGTTCGCGCACGGTCCGTTGTCGCACGGTCTTCGACATCATCACTCGCCATGTCCTAAATGTAATACCGCGCCGGCGCAGTGAGTATCTGCTGACGTTCAAGCAGGTCTGCAACCGTTGTCCCGCCCAGGATTTCGGTCACCGATGTCCGCACCCGTTCCCACACTTCCTGCTGCACGCGCACGCTCGGGACGGCACGCGCGCCGGAACCAAGCGCGTCGGTACCCGCACCCCTCCCCCGACTGTCAGGCATGGACGGAAGAAACTCCTCACCTTCCACGGCCTCCAGGATTGTCAAAAGTGTCAGTTGTTCTGGCGCTGCAATCAGGACGTGGCCACCACGGGGACCGCGGGTGCTCTGGACAAGACCGGCGCGACGCAAAAGTGTCAGTACCTGATCAAGGAACGCTTCGGACACGCCTTGGCGCCGTGCGATCGCCTCGCTCTGAATCGGACCCTGTCCGATCCGTTCTGCGAGGTCGAGGACCGCACGCACACCGTAATCCGAACGTGCTGAGAGTCTCATCGTTGATAAACGAACTTTGCTTTCTCGCAAGTCTATCACGGGTTCCAAAGCCCCAGACCAATGGACCCCAATTCTGGGTCGATCGGACGGCGAATACAATCGCATCGGCACCCGGGTGTCCTGTGGCTGAGCGTTGCGCGGAGAGGGATCTGATGAGCGCTGGATTGATCGCGGCATACATTGGGGTCGACATCGGTACGACTGGAGCGCGGGCGGTGGTCTTTGCCCGAGACGGCCACGCGATGCACGCCTCGACGCGCACCTATCCACTGCTTGCACCTCGTCCGGGGTGGGCCGCGCAGAACCCCGGCACTGTCTCCAATGCCACAACTGCGGTCCTGTCTGAGGCTGCCCGCTGGGCACGAGATCACTCGTATTCCGTTCGCGCGGTCGGGCTTTCCGCGATCCTCCATTCGGTGCTGCCAATGGACTCAAATGGTGATGCACTTGACGATGCCCTTATCTGGGCGGACACCCGGGGGGACGACGAGGCTCGCGCTATCCGCGCGTCTTGCGACCCAATCTCGCTCTATCACCGGACAGGCGGCCCGGTCCATCCCATGTATTTGCCGGCAAAAATCCGCTGGTGGCGTTCATCGCGCCCGGAACTCTTTGGGAGTGCGGTCACGTTTTCGGGCATCAAGGAGTACGTCCTCAGGCAATGGACTGGC
>BJHB01000576.1:0-1888 GCA_014191415.1 Chloroflexota bacterium | reverse complement strand
GCACCACGCCTCTTGCTGGCGAGAGAACGGGAATACGTGCGTGAAGGACCAGACGCCTGGCCGCATCATCGAGCCACGTGGGCGCGGTGCCTCGCCCGTATCTGAGGTTCCAGCTCCGGTTCAGGTTCAGGCTCCAACTCCGGCAGCGCCAGTCGCCACATCCGCAGCAGTCGCACGTCCCGCCGCTCCGGCCAAGCCTGCAGCACCCGCCGCCCCTGCAAAGGGGGCCGGCCCAGCAGTGCGCGACGCCAAGGGCCTCCGTCCAATGGAAGGCGTCCGTGCGCGCATTGAAACAGCGACGTCCGGGCTTGCGCCCGTCTTTGGTACCGCCATCGACGAAGTTACCGTCACCGTTCCACCTGAAAATCTTCCCGAAGCGGCACGAAGGTTGAAAGAGACCGACGGCCTGAAGTTCGATTACCTGAGATGCCTGAGCGGTGTTGATTACCAGTCGGACGGCATTGAGGTTGTCTACCACCTGTTCAGCACCCGGCTGGCACAGAAGTGCGTTCTCAAGACCCGTTTGGCAGCCGAGGGCGACGCCGTAGGGACGGTTACCACGGTCTGGGCGGGTGCCAACTGGCACGAACGAGAAACCGCCGAGATGTTCAACATCCGGTTTGAGGGGCACCCCTACCCCGAACCACTTCTTTTGGAACGCGATGACCAAGGGACCATCGTTCCCGGACCGGTTCTTCTCAAGCGCTTCAAGTTGCGCCCCAAGGAACCACCCGCCCAGTATGGCTTTCCCGAGGAAGAGTAGGAGTTCGCCATGGCCATCGCACCTTCAATCGACATGCTTCGTGAGCCTGCGCCCTCTGTGGCTGAAGAGCGGAACCTCGAAACTGTCGAGATGACAATCAACATGGGGCCGCAACATCCAAGCACGCACGGTGTGTTTCGGATGGTCCTGACCCTTGAGGGCGAACGGGTCAAGAATGTGCAGTCGCACATCGGGTACCTGCACCGGGGCGCCGAAAAACTCGGCGAATCCGGTGATCTTGAGGGCTACCGCAAGGCGATGATCACCCTCGATCGCACGGACTATCTCTCGTCATTGCTCAATGAGCATGCGTATGTGATGGCGGTGGAGAAACTGGCGGGTATCAGCGTCCCGGAACGCGCCGAGTACATCCGGGTCATCCTTGGTGAAATCACCCGCATCAACTCACATTGCATGTTCTATGGCGCATTCGGTGCCGACTCCGGTGCCACGACTCCATTCATGTACGCGTTCGCACTGCGCGAAGAAATCCAGCAACTGTTCGAAGCGGTCGGTGGCGCGCGGATGTTCCCCAACTACTACCGTGCCGGAGGGCTCCGGGAGGATGTTCCCCACGATTTCGTCCGCCGGGTTCAGACGATCATTGACAGGGCTCTCTACGCCTTTGATGACTTCGACAACCTGATCACCACCAACGAGATCTTCCTTTCGCGGACCAGAGGTCTTGGCATCATCGACCAGACACGTGCGCTCGACCTTGGAGTGTCCGGCCCGCTGCTTCGTGCGACCGGCCTTCCGTACGACGTTCGACGGTCCGAACCCTACTCGATCTACGACCGCTTCGCTTTCGACGTGCCCGTCGGGACAACTGGGGACTGCTATGAGCGGTACCTCATTCGTCAGGAAGAGATGCGCCAGTCTGTCCGCATCATTGACCAGGCCCTCAAGGATCTTCCCGGCGGTCCGACCATGGGCAATGCACCCAAGGCATTGCGCCCCCCGAAAGGCGAGGCGTATGTCCGGATCGAAAACTCGCGCGGCGACTTCGGCGTCTACCTCGTTTCGGATGGCAAGTCGAGTGCGCCATACCGCGTGAAGTATCGATCCCCCTGTTTCGTTAACCTTCAGTCTCTCAACGACATGGTTATCGGAACCTACATCGCC
>BJHB01000575.1:0-1899 GCA_014191415.1 Chloroflexota bacterium | reverse complement strand
TGCCAACGCGGGAATTGCAAAGGTTCGCGCAATTGTCGATGCCGCGCCGGTTCCGGAAAGCGATGCCCAAGCGGGAAGCCTAGGAGGAGGGATCGTCATTCCCGTCTCCCGTCCGATCAAGATCCGAGTCGAGGCCATTCTTGCCAGCGGTGAGGCTTCCCCACCAGGAATGGTGCCAGAAACAGAGTTCCAGATATCGATGCCGGTCCTGCCTGGAACCTCGAGGCGATCAAGCGTGTTTGCGTGGCTCGTCGCAACGTACGACAACACCGGCTTTGTTGGGTATGTGCGCATGCCATCGTTATTCGATGCGGAAACCAACCGGGTTTTGGTCTCGGTTCCGCTGAACGGTCTTGCCAGCGGCGCGCTGTTCTTGCCGGCCTTGCTCGCCAATACATCGGTGCTGATCCAGGATGCCGAGGCGCGCCTGTTCTCAAGACCCGATGAGCTTGCTGTTGACTTCGGGTTGGCCGGTGACCAGTTCTCCGAGCTCGAAGTTGTAGCCCCGCAGGTCCGCGACCGCCTCTTCGTCTTCAGCCCGGTTACTGAAAACTATGGATGGATAGACGCCTTGAAGGTGGGTCCGAATCCGAGGGACCCTCGCTGACCGGGTCGGACCAAGGTCGGGACCCGACACCAGATGCGGCAGAATCGACTGCCGGGGCCGTTTGTGGTTCCAGTGGGTGCGTGGAATGCGACCTTGGTCGGCCACCTCACAGTTCTGTAATGAGTTATTCCGGCCGCAATGTGGTGTCCGAGGTGGATACCCTTGCAATGTTTCTACTATGATGATCCTCAGTGTTTAGGGATTTTGACACCTGAATCCGGGCAACTCACATGGAAACCCTCTCGGTTGACATTACAGTGGCTCACGTGAAAGCGGATGGGGGTTCTGCTCGACCTTTTGTGTGGCACCGTGCATGCTGTTATCGGCCAAACGTTCAACGACTGGCCGCGAGGACGTGAAGCGACGAGCTCCCAGTGCCGGGACAGTCCGGGCGGTGTGTTTCGCCTTGATTTGTGTGGGTCTAGTGCTTCCACTCACTTTGGGAAGCAGGCTGGCGCGGGCCGAAACACCGGTTGACGTCCGCTTTACGGACATCCGTGACACGTCGTTCGTGATCTCCCGGACAACGGTAACTCGGGAAACCGGGTCAATCCGATATGGCCCCACTGCCAGCGCGTCATGTGACGGCGACAGCATCGGCCACCTCCTCAAACACGCCGACGTCCACCTCAACCGCCACATCGACACCAACCGCTACCCCGCGTCCGTGAGCTATCCTGCATAGCGCATTCGAAACCGTTGTTGACGGAGTTGAGCACCCCACCAAGTTGCTCACCGAAATTTGGACCCCGAGGATCATGGCCTGTACCGCACGCTTGTGGGCGACGCGCTCGGGGCAGCCGATTGCCTCGGGGTTGCTCCTTGGGGTGTTGGTCTGGTTGTCAGTAACGACCGTGAATGCGGCCGGCGTTCAAGGGGTCCGGGTGACGGATGTCCGGTCGTCGAGCTTTGTCGTTTCATGGACCAGTTCCACTATCGAGACGGGGTTGGCCCGGTATGGACCCGCGGTCTCGGGTTCGTGTGAAAGTGTGGCGCTGGTCACCACCCAGAACGACAGCAGGGGAATCTCTTACACCGGAAGTGTCCATTACGTCTCAATAACCGGCTTAGACACTTCCTTCACGTCGACCTATTGCGTCCAGCCGATCTCGGGCGGTGTCGCCGGTGATGTCCTGAAGGTTTCCCTGGGACCGACGGGCGGACTCATGTCTCCAGATAGTGTGCTGGGGCGCGTGGTTGCCGATGGACAGGGCGCGACCGATGTTGTGGTCTATGCGAACCTCGCCGCCAACGGGCAGAACTCGGCTACCGTTTCCCAACTCGTACGGGCC
>BJHB01000574.1:0-1899 GCA_014191415.1 Chloroflexota bacterium | reverse complement strand
AAACATCAGTGGAGCCTTCCAGTTCCAAGGGCTACCCATCATTGGCACTGTCATCCTTGTAGATGATGTGATGACCACCGGGGCGACGCTAGACCAAGCTGCGCGCGCATGTCTTGCCGCTGGCTGCACGGATGTTTGCGCAGTCACACTTGCACGCGAACCGTGAGAGTGAGCAGGTTCGCCGAGCGAATGTGTTTCGAATGCGCGGTTTCCGAGGCATTGTTGCCGCACCACCTCAGACCCGTCCATGGTTTCCGATAATCTTGTGGGAGCACGTGCAGCGATCACCGGTTACCGTCGCGGTTCATCTGCCCCGGTCCCGATCATCAGCCCGCACTTGCCAGAGGTGGAGGAGCCCGAAATGGACGTGGTGACACAAGCCCTGCACGTTGCATCGCGAGTGGGCGAACCTACCGGGATAGTCTCACTGACCCTTGATCTGGAGAACCCGGCTCACCGTGCTGCGTACTCGTCAGCACTTGCGGTCCTCTCAGCGCTAGGCCACGACCCGAGTGAGCTTGGTGGCGAGACTGTCGAGCATCGTGTGTCTGCAGCAGTGAGCGTTGCCGAGACATTTGTCGCAGAGTTTGATCGCCATCCAATGGACGCAGCGCTACGCAGGTCCTACACGGTTGCTGTCGAGGAAATCGCCGGTGAACCAATCCGGGCGGCGCGAATCGTGGAGGACACGTTCCCGATCGTCCGGGAACTGCTGCGTGATGGCGTCAACGTGGAGAACCTGGCTCAGGTTCAGTACCACCGATGGGTCGACGCCCAAGGTGACCTCCGTTCGAACGGATAATTGAAGCGGGCTTCCCTCAGGAAGCCTCGGTACAAACGCATGCAAGACGCCCCCGCCCCGCAAAGACTGCGGAGTGGGGGCGATTGATGTTCCATGGGTCGGATTAGTGACCCGCTTGGTGCCTAGAGTTCGATGTCGTAATTGACACCAGCGGTCTCGGCAGCCTTGTGCAGTGCAGTGCGGGTCGGGATATCCAGCGGGATGCCAGACTTCGACCGCACTGCGTTCCGGCCGGCCTCGAGTTCGCCGGGCAAGTACACGCCGTCGACGCCTTCCTTTACCCGACTGCTCTTGTACCAATCGACCAAGCGGTCCATTCGGCCAGTGAACTCGCCCAGTGGCTGGAAATGTTCGATGTCGATCGCCTGCACGATCATGCCGCCGCCGTGGTTTGGCTCCTCACCTTCGCCGTAGCGACCGCCGGAGAGGACCGAGCAGAGGATGTCGGCTGCGACGCCAAGCCCGACGCCTTTGTACCCGCCGACAGGGGCAAGTGTCCCACCATGGCTCAGGACCGCAAGCGGGTCTGAGGTTGGATTGCCTTCGGCGTCATACGCCCAGTCCGGAGAAATCGGCTCGCCGCGGTCGCGCGCCATTTCGATCTTCGACCCCGCAACGATGCTTGGTGCCATGTCCAGGTTGTACGTAAAGCCCTTGCCGGTAGGGGCAGCCCAGGAAATCGGGTTCAGGCCAACTCGACGGTCCAGACCACCCCACGGGGCAATCATCGTCCCACCAGTGGTTGCGGCAAACCCGATGCACCCTGCGTCCGCAGCTTGCTGGGCGTAATAGGCCACGGCGCCACAGTGGCTGTTATTGCGAATACCAACGGTTGCGTTTCCGAACTCCTTGGCCTTTCGAATGGCGATGTCCATCGCGAACTTGACCGCGATGTGGCCCACGCCCTTTTCGCCGTCCACGATTGCCGTTGCCCCGCGCTCGACAACGACCTTGGCAACGGCCTTGGCATTCAGGTGACCGGAGGCGAGGCTTGCAACGTAGCGCGGTGCCCACCTCACCCCATGGGAGTGGATGCCTCGGCGGTCCGCGTAAGTTAGGCACTCGCCCATGAATGCGGCGTCATGCTCGGTAAGGCC
>BJHB01000573.1:0-1914 GCA_014191415.1 Chloroflexota bacterium | reverse complement strand
ATCCACCCGATACAGCCGGTCAACGGTGGCGAGGATGTCAAAGGATTGCCCACTCCGACGACCCGCGTCAGCAATTCCGTCACTCATCGCAACCACCATCACGCCAACTTTCAGCGGTATTTCCGTAATGGTCGGCTTGGTGTCTGGGTAAAGCCCAACCGGCACACTGGGAGCGTCCCACCTAACAACGTGATCCCCCATCGCAATTACGGCGGGGCAATGGCTATTTCGTGAAACCACCAAGGTGCCTGACGAAAGGTCAACCGAGATAATGCTGAGTTCTGTCGATACCTGTCCGTGACGATAGGCAAGCAGGAAGTCACTGACCGCACGCGCGGTCGCGCCATCGCGCGCACCCTCGGCAATCAGTCCAACTGCCTTGCGCGCCACAAGGTTTGCAAGCGTCTTGGCGGGCCGACCATGCCCCTGACCGTCTGCAAGGACCACCGAAACGCCGCCAGTTGGGCGCTCAGTAAGCTCGACGGTATCGCCACTTTCGCGTTCGGCGTACCGGGAAACCTTCGCAATTCCAACCTGGATTTCAAGATCTGACAGCGGCACGCGAACCCGTGGCACTATGGGCGACACGCCACTCATATCTGCTTCAATTCCCGCTGCCCTCTATCGAGGCATTGTTGACCTAGAAAACGCCAAGGTTGACATGCTCCGGAAGATCCCGGAGAAAAAAGGCGCGGCTGCCGTTTAAGCACGCCACAAAACACGAAGGCACGACGATCACGCGGTAAGTGTGCCCTTCGTGGAAGCAACCACACCGCTTCGACGAGGGTCCCGCGCAACCGCACCTGCGAGGGCGCGCGCAAACGCCTTGAAGCACGCCTCGGCCATGTGATGTGAATCTCTTCCGGCAATGACTCGCAGATGCAACGTAATCCGCGCTTCCGCAACGAAGCTTTCAAAGAAGTGCGCCATGAGAGACGGTGGAAGCCCAACTCCTCCGGCGTCACCTGTCGACACCGATGCGAAGGGCCGTCCACTGCAGTCAACGACTGCCTGGGCGAGAGCCTCATCCATTGGGACCGTAGCATCAAACATTCGTGCAATCCCGGTCCGGTCACCCAACGCATCACGGAATGTTCGTCCGAAAACCAGGGCGCAGTCTTCAACTGAGTGGTGTGTGTCTATCTCAAGGTCACCCTCGCATGAGAGGGTAAGGTCAATGCCTGCGTGGCGGGCTATCTGGTCAAGCATGTGGTCGAGGAACGGGACGCCTGACCGGATTGAACTGACTCCGGTTCCGTCAAGGTTTACTGTGCACTCAACCCGGGTCTCACGGGTATGGCGTTTCACCTCTGCTACTCGAGGTCCGTCTAAACCCGTCATTGCGTTCGCTCCGATGCCGTAAGGCGCCACACGTGCAGCACTCGCTGATACACCGTAATCAAGGTTCCCAAAGCGACCAGCGTTAGCACCACGATCATTGCGTTATAGGGCAGCAATAACGCCGCCCCTAGCCCAATCACCCTCTCTGGGCGTTGGAAAAGTCCCACCTCACAATCCAATCCCAGGCCCTCAGCCCGGGCACGGGCGTAGCTCGTCATCAGCGAGTTCGCGAGGATGACCATTGCGAGCGTCACGCCAACCCACATGGTCAAGTCGCTTTCAGCCGCACGCAAGAATGCGAGTTGCAAACCGACAAGGACGGCAACTTCAGAATATCGGTCCAGTGTCGAGTCCAGGAACGCGCCAAACGCCGTCTTCTGGTTCATCACCCGGGCCAATGCGCCGTCAAACATGTCAAATGCACCGGCAACGAGAACAAGAATTCCGCCCGGAAACCACTCGCCACTTGCGAGTACCACGCCGGCGCCCATGTTCAGGAAAAGGCCGATTACGGTCAGCCCATTTGGGGTAATACCGGTCCGAGCGACTGGAGCTATCGCCCACTCGGCGAAG
>BJHB01000572.1:0-1917 GCA_014191415.1 Chloroflexota bacterium | reverse complement strand
CCCCGGCGTGAATGCACACCCCAACGGCGAAGTGGTGGCGCTCTACAGCCGCGACCTCGCACGGGCCCGCGTCATGGCCGACCGCACCGGCGTGCCGGACGTCACCGATGACCTCGACGCGCTCCTGGCCCGCACGGACATCCACGCCGTCACCGTGCCGTCCTCCAACGACAACCACTACACCTACACCATGGCGGCCCTGCGCGCCGGCAAGCATGTCTTCTGCGAGAAGCCGATGGCGCTCAACGCCGGCCTCGCCGCCGAAATGACCCGCGAAGCCAATGCCCGCGGGCTCGTCGGCATCATCGCCTTCATCTTCCGGTACACCTACTGCATGCAGGAGGTTCGCCGGCTGGTCGCATCGGGCGCCATCGGCACACCCCACTACGTCTCCATTGATAGCCAGGGGCAGGGCTGGCACCGGGGGACCGATGCCACCTGGCGCACCTACGCGGGCGTCCACGGGGCCGGACAGCTCGGTGAGATGGGATCGCACCTCTACGACTCGATCAACTTCACCGTCGGACCGGCTGCCGGGTTCATCAAGGAAGTCTCCGCGGTCACCTACACCGTCCCGCGCACCGTGACCGGCCCGGACGGCCACCCGATCGCCGTGGAGACGCTCGACCTCGCCTCCGCCCTCGTGCGGACCACCGGAGGACTGCAGGGCCAGATGATCACCAGCCGTGCGAGTGCCTCGGCCAACCCAACCGGCATGGGCGGACTGGTCGTTACCGGCACCGAAGGCGCACTCTTCACCAACTTCACCCGTGGCGACAACGAGATCCTGCGCTTGCAGAAGCCCGGCGGGCAGTGGGAAGACCTTGACCTGCCCGAAGGTGCGCGCGATGGCAAGCCCCACGGCATCTACCGCATGCTCGGCAACTTCATCGACGCCGTCCGCCGGGGTCACGCCGATCCGGACCATGATGGCGACTTCCACGACGGCTACCGTTCGCAGGCCGCCATCGACGCAACCATTGCAGCCGCAGCCTCGCACACCTGGGTCAGCGTCGATACGGACGTCCCGCACGCGTGACCGCAGCACCCGGGAACGGCGCGATTTCCACCGCAAAACCCCCGACCCCGCCATCCGGCCGGGCCGGGGGTGCCTTGATGACGCGCCTCTTCACCATCGTGCGGTTCGTCCTGGCGGGCGGCGGATCGCTGGTCGGTGATCTCGTCGCCCAGGCAATCCTCCTGGAAGTCCTCGGCGTCGACGCATGGCTCGCGATTCCCGTCGCCTACGAGATATCGCTCATCGGGCACTTCTTCCTGAACGACCGGTGGGTCTTCACCCGCGAACACGGCCTGCGCCAACAGCACGCCTGGCAGCGGTTCCTCACCTTCCAGATCGCCGCCTTGGTGCCCCAGTTCATCACCAACGGCATCGCCGTGGGTCTGGTCAGCGGCCCATGGGCATCCGTGTTCGACGACTGGTGGGGACCGTACGTCGCCAAGATTCTGGGCACCGGTGCCGGTTTCGCATGGAACATCGCCGTCAGCTTCGGATGGATCTGGCGCGCCGCCCCGGCAACCCCCGACCACAAGGAGTGACAGACGCGCGGGATCGTGGCGATGGCACAGATGGGGTCCGGCAGGCGCCGAGGCGTGCGGGAATCATCTCCCATCCATGTCACAACTCGCCACCACCCCACCCATGCGGGCAGGGATGCCCGCGGACCACAAATCGGCACCTGCCCACCAAACAGTGGATTGGCGCGGAGAGGCGGTACATCGTCCTGGGAGCGCCGGCGCCCTCGCCGGCCCGTCGCAATGGGAGCCACGCGCTGGGGGTTGGGGGCCTCGCGCATGGGAGCCCCGCCCACGTCACACCTCCCCGCTGCCCCACCCATGCGGGCAGGGATGCCCGCGGACCATAAATCGGCGCCGGCCCATCGTCATCGCGTGGAATGA
>BJHB01000571.1:0-1932 GCA_014191415.1 Chloroflexota bacterium | reverse complement strand
GAGACCCGATGGCATGATGAGTGCAGTCTTCCGTGTATCCCCCGCGCGCTCAGGCATCGTGTAGTTCGACCGCTTCTCCATAAGTGCGGAGAGCGCCAGCCACGACACCGCGTTCACGTAGAACGAACCCAGCAGCAGGCCCAAGGGCACCGCTAGCCCATCTGGGGCAGGCGATCCAATCACCAGGCCGACCGGCACTGCCGCGTAGACGATGAAGTCAGCCAACAAGTCAAAGTAGCCGCCTCGGTCCGAAGTCGTCCCCTGTTGGCGAGCGACCGCGCCATCGAGCCCGTCCATCAGGCGGTTCGCGAGCCAGAGACCGAGGGCCAGGTTCTGGTTGCCCGCCGCTGCGGACCCTGCGCTTCCGATGCCCACGACCAAGCCGATGGCTGTCAAAGTCGTTGGGGAGACCGACCCGAGGGCGCGGGCGAGGGGCGCCAAGGCTGCGTCCCGAACCCCCCTGAGTGATCCGTCAAACATCGACCGAACACCCCACCCCATTTCCCATTCCGCCACGTCCCAGTTCGTTAGCGGACACACCCATCATTCGGGCCCTGTCGCAATCAGGTGCACAGCGGCGAGCCCGTCCTCGCCCCGGCCGATGATTACTGACCTGTAACCAGCGGGAACTCGCGCTGGACCGTCGATGGCATAGAGGCGCCTGCGGGATGCCGGGTCGGCGAGTTCGGAACCCCAATCGACGTTTCGGCGGACGACCGGCGGAATTAGGGAACGGCGCTCAGTCAGGTCGAGAACACCAACCGAGGCGACGTTTGCTTGTCGATAGGACCCGTCGACGGCTGGAGTCAAAACCACTTCATCCATGGACCCGTCGTGCACCTCATGCCACGCCTGAAGGAACGCCTCGATTGTTCCCCCCTCCCATGCCCGAGCGGATTCCTGTCGGTCGTGTACGAATGTCGCGAGGGCCCACGTTGCCATGCCGACCCCAGCGATTATGGCTAGGTCGGCAGTGAGTTTTCGGCGGCGCGCAAAGTGGAGAACACGGGCTAGACCAGACGCCTCCAGCATGATGAAAGCAGGGACCATTGCGATCGCACTCGAGGAATCCCCACGCGCTAGGTTCAGCACAACAGGGATGGGAGCCAAGACGAGCCATCCAGCGGTAAGGGCCCAACCCGGGCGCCGCCATTTTCCCGAAACAAGGAGCATCCACACGCCCGTGGCAAGCAGCGGAACTTCGATCAAGCCTGATTGTCCACCTTCTCCCGCATGACGACGCCGGTTGCGATCACCGCGGGTAAAGAGGAAGGTCGGATCGAACACGCTTGCGTACGCATCAATGGCGACGCGGGCCGAGACCGATGCCGGTGACTGCAACGACTCGGTGAACCCGGCGAGCCAATCAAATGGTGCTGGAGGTAGTGCGAAACCAACCCGCCTGGAGACAGTTGCGTCGACGATGACCTCGCGGGCATTCCGCGCCGGATCGGGATCGATGGCAACGATCCGGTGTATTGACCACGAGAGCGCCGAGGCTGACGTAGACGCCAACACTAGGCAGACGACTATCCACCGGGATCCTGCGACCGCTGTCGGTTGCGCGCGCGCGCCCCGCCGCCATCGCACCATCGAAGCCAGTGCCATGATGAACGGTGTGACCACCATCGTCGCGGGATGCGAGAAAGCTGCAACAGCGACGCCTCCGACCCCCAACAAACCGAATGAGACCTGTGATCGAGGATGTGTTGCCCGAGAATTCCTTCGCGTCACTTCGACGATGGATAACACCGCTACGATCAATGCAAGCAGCCCGAGCGACGCTCCGTCACCCGTGCGGCTGATCTGCAGGTGCCAGGTGGAGATTGCGAGAAGACCGCCTGCGCCAAGCCCGGAGACACGTGATCCGGTCAGTCCCCACGCAAGCACGCCCAACGGTGCAACTGTCAGCGCTCCCGCAAGCGCCGCGGG
>BJHB01000570.1:0-1936 GCA_014191415.1 Chloroflexota bacterium | reverse complement strand
GACAGGCAACACGACCCCATTCCGGCGCGTCGGCAGTCGTGCGCGCCGGGATGGGTTCGTCCCGGCATAAAGTCAATCCTCCCCTGTAGGCAGGGAGCACCTCGATGCCTAACTTATTTCCGGAACCGGTACGTCTCGGGGTCGTCGGTGCAGGACGCATTGCTCAGGTCGCCCATCTCCCAGCAATCATGCATGCGAGTTCGGTTGAGCTCATCGGCGTTTACGATCCATCAGCCTTCCTTCGAGATGGCATGGCGCGCCTCTACGAATCCACCTCGTTCCAGTCACTCCAGGCCCTTCTCGACGATCCCCGAATTGAAGCGGTCGTTATTGCCGCCCCCGACAGGGTCCATGCATCGGCAACACTCGAATGCCTTCGTGCCGGCAAGCATGTCCTCGTTGAAAAGCCCATTGCGACGTCCGTTGTGGACGCCGAAACCGTCGTGAATGCGATGCGCGACACCGGTCTTGTCGTCCAAGTCGGCGCAATGAAGCGACACGACCCTGGGGTGCGGTTCGCTGCCCGTGCCACGCGCGAAAGGATCGGGAGGATCATCTCGGCGACGTTCTGGTACCGGGTAATGGGATCGCTGAGGCCATCGACTGAGGCGACGTACTTCCCGCGAATCCTGATAGATCCCGCAGTCCGATCTGCCGAGAATGCGCATCGATCAAACCGCGAGACGTACATTCTGGCTACCCACGGCGCGCACATTTTCGACACCCTTCGAAACTTCTGTGGCACCCCCGCCTCAGTCCTGGCCCGTCATGCTCAAGTCAATCTTGACCATGTTTGGCACGGAATGGCGACCCTCGCTCAGAGCGGCCTCGCCCACTTCGAGATAGTCGTTGATGCGCATGCTGAGTGGTCAGAGGGGCTCAAAATCTTCGGTGAACATGGATCCGTAACTGTCCGAACCCCGTTCCCGGTCACCTTGCAAGCGAGCCACGTCGAGGTTTTTGACGAAGCCACCGGGATTGCAGAGAGGCCAGTCTTTGGCGATACAAACCCGTATAAATTGCAATTAGACGCGTTCGCACACTCAGTGCGAACCGGTGCACCCATCGCACCGGATGCCGTTGACGGGTTGGAGGCTGTCAGGCTTATTGAAGCAACCAAGGTGTCAAGCGACGCAGGTGGGTCGTGGATCAAGATGCAGTAGCTGCGTTCGCTCTCCGAAGTTGATCAACGTTACGGGTCAGCTTCACCACGAAAGCCCATCGTGCGACGTCACAGATTGACACGCTTTCGGCCTCAGAGTTCCGTCGACGGATCGATTAAGACGTCGCCCGGTTAGCGCAATCTCACCCCCCGACAGTTCTGTTTGCGGTGTCGCGCATTGCCGGCGCCCAACGGATAACGGGGAAGATGCGTTTCAGGACCTCGTGATCCCGGGGCAATCCTGATCCTCCGAATGTCTTTGGGCCCCATCCTGATCGGACGTGGCGGATGCCAAATCCGAGCGTGCCCACCCCGCTTCAAGAACATGATGCTCTGGTCACGCAAAAAGAGTGAGCTAATGTTGACTTTGAGAGGATTTTCCGAGGACCGTCATTTCCCACCCACAAACCGCGCGTGTAACTGACGGTTCGGCATTGGCGAGGCGACCGCGCGTCGCCTGCAATCTGCCGGATGATCGGTTTTTGCGGCGCCGAGGCGTACCAACCGCATGAAACCACTCGGTGAGGCGGGCATAAGCACGATCCGTCTCGGAGTAGCCGACGAAGGTTCCATGAATGCGGGCCTCGCAGAGGACGTCCGCGAGGTCGGACGCCTCGTCGTGCGAGGCAATGATGTCGGTAACGGTTCGTATGGCGCCAACAATTAATTCCTACTAGGCGTGGGGCGTTGGCAATTCGAAGTAAACGTATTTGGTGCAAAGCGCGTGGCACGACTGGTCATGCCCTCAATGCGCGAGCGACGCTCAGGCACTAT
>BJHB01000569.1:0-1943 GCA_014191415.1 Chloroflexota bacterium | reverse complement strand
CGCGACCGACCAGCCTTGCCCAGCTTCACATTCTTGTGATCAACGTTGCTCAGCTGCCCAATTGTCGCCATGCACGACGCGTGAACGCGACGCAACTCGCCGGACGGGAGCCTTATGGTGGCGTATCCACCATCCTTTGCCATCAGCTGAGCCGATGTCCCTGCCGAACGCACGAGCTGGCCGCCCTTGCCAGGATGCATTTCAATGTTATGGATTACGGTGCCAACAGGCATCGCACTCATCTGCATCGCGTTGCCCGGGCGGATTTCCGCATCCGGCCCGTTCATCAACGTGTCGCCCACCTTGAGACCAACCGGGGCGAGAATGTACTTGCGGATTCCATCGTGGTAACAGATCAGAGCAATTCGAGCGGTTCGGTTGGGGTCGTATTCGATAGTCTCGACCTTGGCCGGGACGCCAACCTTTGTTCGCTTCCAATCGATAATGCGGTAGAGGCGCTTATGGCCACCACCTCTATGCCGAACGGTGATCTTGCCCTGGTTGTTACGACCAGCGTGCTTAAACAGACGCTCGGTCAAAGGCTTATACGGCTTATCAACAGTGATCTCATCAAACGATGCACCGGTCGCCCCACGGCGGCCAGGGGATGTCGGACGATAGAGCTGCACGGGCATGGTTAACAATCCTTACGGTCAGCTGGGACGCCGGACGCCTTACGCGTCAAACAACTCGATCCGGTCCCCTGACTTCAGGGTAACGACCGCCTTCTTCCAGTCCGACTGATACGCGGTCCAGCGCTTCCAGCGACGCGACTTGCCAGGCATGACCGCGATGTTCACGGCAACCACACTCACCTTGAACGCCCGCTCAATCGCCTGCTTGACTTGCGCCTTCGTGCAATCAGGATGAACCTCAAAGAGGAACTTCCCCTCTGCGGCGAGCGCAGTGCCCTTCTCCGTGATCAACGGACGTCGGAGCACTTCCCAGATATCACTAACTGGCATCTGTCCTACTCCGCTTCCTCATCATGAGAGTGGCCATGATCGTGGTCGTGGTCGTGACCATCATCCATCGGCAACCCATATCTCTGCTCGAGCTGTCGTGCTGCGCCTACAACCATGACCACACGCTGATGTCGAAGGATGTCGTACACGCTGATGTTCTCAGTGGTGACGACCCTGACCTTCGGCAGGTTCCTCGCAGACAACCGAACGACGTCATTAGGACCATCAAGGACCACAAGCCGTGAGGTCGCCAAGGCAACCGTATCCAGCAAATTCCGGACAGCCTTTGTATTGGGAGTGTCGAGGGCTGGAAACCCCTCGATCAGCACAACCTCACCGGCAAGGAGCTTCGCGGACAACGCCGAGCGGATTGCGCCTGAGCGCATCTTCTTCGGGAAGTCCTGGTGATAGCTACGCGGATGCGGTCCAAAGACCACCCCGCCCTTGCGCCAATGAGGAGCCCGCTTGCCACCCTGTCGGGCACGACCAGTGCCCTTCTGGCGCCACATTTTCTTGGTACTGCCGGCAACCTCGCCACGTGTCTTCGTGTCGTGCGTACCTTGCCGCGCATTCGCCAACTGCCGCTGAACGGCCTGATGCATTAGCGGAACGTTCGGCGTAACACCGAAAACATCATCTCGAAGCACTGCTGACGTCCCACGCGCGCCCGTTGCGTCAAAAACGGAAGCCTCAGGCATGATCATGCCCCTTACTAACCAACACAAGTCCATCACGTGGACCCGGAACGGCCCCCTTCACAAGGATGAGGTTCCGGTCAAGGTCCGCCCGAACAACCACAAGGTTGCTCACCGTCACCCGCTCGTTGCCCATCTTGCCAGCCATGCGCAAGCCCTTCAGAACCCGGCCCGGGGTCGTACCCGACCCAATCGAACCCGGTGCCCTAAGACGATCCGACTGCCCGTGAGTCTTGGGTCCGCCAGCAAACCCATGCCGTTTGACGACACCCTGAAAGCCTTT
>BJHB01000568.1:0-1963 GCA_014191415.1 Chloroflexota bacterium | reverse complement strand
AGACCACCGAGATCATGGAAATCGACGGGCACTCCACGGCCGAGGCGGTCAGCCGCCCCCGCTTTGACCAACTCACGGCAATCTATCCCGACCGTGCGATCAATCTGACGAGGGCAGGCGCAACAACGGGTCGGGTGCTTGGTCTCTTCTCTCCGATTGGGTTCGGCAGCAGGGTGCTGGTTGTTTCGCCCCCCAAGGCGGGCAAGACTACCGTGCTCCGGGAAATCGGTCTGGCGGTGATAGCCAATCACCCGAATGCCCGCCTGATCTGTTGCCTGATTGGCGAACGACCAGAGGAGGCAACCGAGTTTTCGCGCCTCCTTCCTGCAACCACTTCAACGGGGACCCCGGTAGAGGTCGTGGCGACCACATTCGACGACGCAACCTCCCGCCATGCGGCCCTGGCCGACTTGACCGCTGAACGCGCACGCCGATTGGTTGAGGACGGGCACGACGTTGTACTCCTCATTGACAGCATCACCCGTCTGGTCCGGGCGCACAATGCAGCCACCACCGGGCGCGGCGCTGGCCGAACCCTGTCTGGAGGGGTCAGCGCCGGTGCATTGGCACCCTCACGACGTTTCTTCGGTGCGGCACGAGCCACAGACGAAGGACCGAGCCTGACGGTCATTGCCTCAGTGCTGGTAGGCACAGAAAGCCGGCAGGACGACGTGGTCTACGAGGAACTCAAAGGAACGGGGAACAGTGAGATCGTCCTCAGCAGGCGACTCGCTGAACGACGGGTCTTTCCGGCAATCGACCTACGCGCCACTGGCACCCGCCGAGAGGAACTGCTGATAGCACCCGACCGCCTTGAGGCAATCCACCGAGCGCGGCGCGCAGTGGCGGCGTATGGCGACGCGCCTGAGGCAATGACCCGTTTGATCGAAACCATCGAATTGGCTCCGAATGACGAAGACTTGATGCGCCGCCTCATTGGGCGTTCTGGCCCGACAGCTCCGGCGCGTGGCCGAGTCTGAGTATTTGCAATCCGCGATCAGGCTCGGTCGTCGGTCGAGTTGACCATCCACCAACGACCGGCCTGACTTCGGAATCCTGTCAGGAAACGGGCGCCTGCCAGCGCAAATCCGGCTGACGTGCTGCCCTGACTTCGTCCAAGCGGCCGACCGGGGTCATGTGGGGCGCGTTTTGGACGACACTCGGTGTTGACCTCGCCTCGTTTGCAACCGCGATCAACGCGCTTGCAAACGCATCCATCGTCTCCTTCGACTCTGTCTCCGTCGGCTCGATCATGATCGCTTCTGGAGCGATCAGGGGGAAGTAGATGGTCGGCGGGTGGTAGCCATGGTCGATCAGGCGCTTGGCAATGTCGAGCGTTCGAATCCCGAACTCCTTGAACGGGCGTCCATCGAGCACGAATTCGTGCATGCAAATCCGATCAACATAGAAGGTGAAGTCGTCGGCAAGAAGCGCACGCATGTAGTTCGCGTTCAAGACGGCGTTAGCCCCAAGTTCGCCAAGACCCTCCTTGCCGAGTTGGAGAATATAGGCATACGACCGCAACACTGCGTTGAAGTTGCCCTGATAACTGTGGACACGCCCAATCGAGTCTGGCCTGTCAGCGTCGTACGCATACGATCCGTCCGTCGCTTGGACCACCAGGGGTGCGGGAAGGAACGGTTCGAGAGAGGCTGCCACGCAGATGGCACCGCCACCGGGACCGCCACCCCCGTGGGGGACAGCAAACGTCTTGTGCAGGTTGACGTGCAGCAGATCTACCCCAAGGTCTCCCGGCCTGATCTGCCCGACAAGCGCGTTGAGATTCGCGCCGTCGCAATACACGAAACATCCAACTTCGTGGGACAGACGGCAGATCTCCTCGATTCTCCGTTCGAACAACCCAAGGGTGTTCGGCAAGGTGATCATGACTGCCGCACAGTCGTCATCAAGCTTCGACTTGAAGTCCTCGAAGTCAAGCTCACCGGTCACACGGTCGTGACCT
>BJHB01000567.1:0-1975 GCA_014191415.1 Chloroflexota bacterium | reverse complement strand
GGTGCTGCAGTGACGCGTTAGATGCGGGCAGGGATGCCTGCGTTCCAGCGGCGTGGTGATACGGCGGTGAAGACTGTCCAATTACGGCATCTTGACTGTTCCCATTGATTGCGTGGCTGCACGTGTCATGATGTATGCACTACATGCGTATCATAGGCATGCAGGGCTGTAATCACACCTTTTGCTCAAGAGGACGGAAGCGTGGCGAAAAAGACTCGAACTGATGTGGACATTGTTGTTGAACTCGCACAGTACTTTGATACTGACCAGCTCCAGGAACTCTTTTCACGGCTTACCAAGGAACGGTACATTTCCATTCACTGGTACACGTACAACGATGTCTACAGGATGAGCGGGATGACCGAGTACTATCCAATGAGCCTTCATCAGCGGGCGCAGGTCCTGAGATTTGTCGATGAGACGATTGCCTATGCCCTGATAGGTGCGTTCGGCGGAATCGCGCGCACCGCGATTGAAGAGATCTTGGGTGAGCGATCCGCTAACCGACCGATTGACCAGGGTAGCTCAACTCCGCCTCCGGGGGTGTGACACTCGCAGCACACTGCCCGGCTTTCTCCCAGGCATGGGGCCGACAGGCACCTCTGGCCCGCGGTTGGTCAGGTGCCGGCCTCGTTGCACATCAGCGGTGCGCCATGGAGGACGTAGGGCGCCCAGCGGTCCGGTTCTTGGCATGCACGCACGCCCATGTCACGGATGCTGATGGACGCGATCGTGGCGTCGACCGCCGCCAGTCCCCGCGCATCCACATCTGGCGCATCGGTGAGGGATTGCCGGATCTCGATGAGTGTCTCGCGGAGTTCGCCACACGCGGACGCGCGCAACCGCCGGACGGCGCGGTGCAGGGCAAGTGCCTTGTCGGTCTCGCCACCGAGCAACATGCCGGCAAGCCACCAACCCACGCAGACGGCGGGCACCTCCTGCACTTCCCACAGGGTGCCCCCCACACTGCGGGCACCACGCACCATGATGGCCGGGAGCAAGCCCTGCAAGAGGTCGCCGGGTTCCGGGTTGTCCGCATGGGTCTTGCACGCGATCAGTTGCAGGTGATCGACATCCTCCAGCCGGAGATTGGCCACGATGTCTGATGCGACGAGCCACTGTCCAGAGGTGTCGGCCACTTCGCCGGAATGCAGCAGGATGCCCGCCTTGGTTTCCCGCCCTGGGCGCCCGTGGGTGGCGACAAATCCCAACCGCTTGCCGGCCAGGACCGATCCGGTGGTGACCGCCTGGTGGGTTGCCTTGTTTCGAATGACGGCGGTCCCTCGGTTGCGTGCGGCGAGTGCCTGTGCAAACGCGACGGCGATGTGTGTCTCGCTGCCGTCTGTCCCGGTGCCGACACCCGGGGCGACGGTTGCAACCCCGTCCGCGGACGCCACCCGACGGTTTGCCCGCGGGAGGATGTCGGTGGTGCTCGCGTAACTGATGACGAACCGGTCGTTGAGGCAGACGTCCACGGCCCCACGTTGGCTGTCTGGGTTGATGGGCATTGCATGCAGCGGGAAGCGGTGCAGGTGTCCCGTCGGCACGATCACCAGGCGGTGCGTCGGTTCGGCAGGCGTGTCAGCGCCAAGGACACCCGGTCCGCTTCCGACAACTCGGTCCCACCCGGGTACCACCTCGGCGAAGGCGGGCATGAGTCTGCTGGAAAGCACCCGGAGAACGTGGGGCAGATTCGGTGCGCTGATACTTGAGTTGGCAAATACTTGGCGGGACAAGGCCGCCGTCTGTGGCTCTTTGAGTGGTGCCTTGGCGACACGTGGGCGTACGCGCGACTGGCCGGTTTCAACGGTGATCCCGATGACTGCGGTGTACGTCTCCAATGGATAGAGGACAACAATCGTGGTTCCGGTCGGCACCGATGCGACGATATCGTCGACGTTTGCCGGCTGAACAAATCCCTTTGCCTGTGCAAAGACCGGGTCACTGCGCATGATCCGCTTCTGTAGCTGGTCTC
>BJHB01000566.1:0-1978 GCA_014191415.1 Chloroflexota bacterium | reverse complement strand
CCATCCCCAATTGGTCACGGTTTTCGGCGGCGACGAGTACGTGGGCACGCAGATCGAGCAGCTCCTCGCCTAGGCCGGCCATCGCGTGCTGGTCGCGGTGCGTCGGCCCGATCTCGCCGTGCATCTGAAGCCGCTGGGCGGCGTCGGGCAGATCGTCCTGATCAATTTCGCGCCCAACGGCGAAGTGTCCGCCCATAATTGCGTAAAGGGAAAATGAACATTGAAACATCTCAATCTTGCTTTGCGATGGCCGATGCCGGATGGCACCGAGGCGGTGAACGAATTTGCATTTAGCCCGGATGGCAGTACCTACGTCGGCAGAAACGCCAAGGACTTAGATATTCGGGGCTGGAACAACAACGGCAGCCGAGCACTAGCCCACAATCAATCTCGTCTTAGCCAATAAACTTGGACCACATCGTTTTTGGGGTTTATCTATTGATTATCGCTGTCGTCAGATTTTTGACCTCACGCAAAAAGGAGGAATCTGACGCCTACTTTCTCGCCAGCCGCAGCCTGACCCGGTGGATCATTGGCGGCTCGATGGTCGCGGCAAACACAACAAAAGTTATCGTTGACCATTAGGTAATGGCGGGGTGGAAGTTAGTGCAGAGTGGGCCTTGACCACTGGGGGGCCAACGCTCACCATTTGCCGGTGCTTGGGGGCTTGAATTTCTTATCCGTCGTACGCAGGGTCGGTTCAAAGTCCGACGTCGGTCCACGCCACCAAGCCGTCAGGCATGCCCATCACCGAGGTAACGGGGAGGAAACGTTCCTCGATGACAAAAACGGATTGGAGAAACTCGATGCCGATCATGTGCGAAGGTGGCATTCCGGCCCAATCAACAATCCTCCTGACGAGTGGTGACGCCAAAGTGATTCGCGCAGACATGGTTGATGTGATTATCTAACGGGCGTCGGAGTGGGATGCGAATTGGAGCGGTGCCCCCCCCCGATAGCATCGTTGTCGCGACATGAGATTGCCACTCTGGCGAGCTTTGTGCGCTACTGGCTTGACGATGACACTGAAGGTTTCCGTTTCTCGTCTGAAACGCCAAAAATGTCTGTCCGAAAATAGGCGTAACGCGACAATTCGTACAGTAGATGGCCGCGGACTATAATCGTGTGATCATGACAATAGAAGTACGGCTTGCCCTCCTCGGATGTGGTGCGGTTGCACGCTTTCACCTGGATGCCATCAAGGCGCACGTACCACTGGTACGGGTGACGGCTTGCATCGATTCGGACGATGCTCGAGCATCTGCGTATGCCCACCAGACTGGCGGAACCGCGTTCACGTCCCTCGATGACGCGATTTCTGCTGACGCGTTCGATGCGATCAGCATCCTCTTGCCTCCCGACCTCCATGAAGCCACGGCCCTGAAATGCCTTGCTGCCGGCAAGCATGTGATGCTGGAGAAGCCGATGGCACCGACGCTCGAGGCCTCGACCCGGATCCTCGATGCTGCTCTTGCCAGTGGCCGGGTATTCATGCTTGCCGAGAATGCCCAGTACTGGCCAGAGGTCGTCGCCACGCTCAACCTCATACGACAGGGAGAGATTGGCGACCTCGTCACTGGCCGGGCGGCTTTCATTTCCGAGTACAACCCCTATTGGTTCACTGGGCAGACATGGCGCCTATCTCAGGCCAGAACCGGTGGTGGAATCACGATCGATGGTGGATCACACTGGGTCAGGCCGATGCGGATGTGGTTCGGCAACATCAGCCGGGTGGTGGGGGTTGTTGGCTACCCGATGGAAGAAATGCAGGGCGATTCGCTCATGCGGTCCCTCCTGCAGTTCGAATCCGGGATCTACGCCTCGTACGACGGCCTCATGGTGAACACCCCTCTCGGTCCGCAAGAGTCGTGGCGTGTCACGGGAACAGATGGTGAGATCGTGATCGGCGGCTTCCCGGAAAGCGGGGTCACATTGTACAACCGGAAACATCGCGGTGGGCTCGCCCTCGATGGCAATT
>BJHB01000565.1:0-2001 GCA_014191415.1 Chloroflexota bacterium | reverse complement strand
AGCCGATCACTTGCGAGTTCGTAGCAACGCTTGGCGATGCCAGGCGTCCGCCACTGCCATCCGTTTCCGAAGCAATGGTGGACCCATTTACGTCAATACGAACGGCACTGCCGGCCGCAAACGAAAGAGAGAGGTGCGACCACACATTTGCCGGCAGGGCGGGCGAGGTCGAGACAGCGATCCACTGCCACTAGACGGCGCGCGTCATGACCCTCGTGCCCATTTCGGGCCTGCCTTCATTCAGGCGGATCGCCAGCAAATCCGCGCCCGCCACGTCGTTCTCGGCGTAGATCGTCCGGGCACCGTTCACCGACGAAGGGCGAAGCCACAGGTCAAACGACCAATTGCTCCGTTGAGAAAGCGATGGGGTGCCCGACCAACTGACCGCGACCGCATCATTGCCACCATCCAGTTCGACTGCCATCCCACCGTAGGCGGGGTACTCGATCGAGGCGGTTGCCGTGGCCGTGGCGGTTGATATTGGTGTGGAAGTCCGGGTCGCGACGATGATCGGGGCCGTCGAGGTCGCGGTACTCGTCGGGACCGGGGCTGCTGGGGTCTGGGTCACCGGTGTGCCTCGCGCGTTGCCGAGCGGCGTGCCCGCCAGATTGACGCCAACATCCGAGGCACGCCACGTGAAGTCGAGCGAGGTTCCCGGAGCCCGGTTGTCGCCGTTTTCGTCCGGGACCGAAACCGGCAATGAGGCCCGCACCCGCACGCTGGCACGCTCTCCAGGATTGAGCACTCCCGGCACGGGAACGGGCATGACTGTCGGTGTGGGTGCGTATGGCTTGGTAACGCCACGAGACAGGGCCGGCCCTTCATAGACCGTCACGACTGTTGCACCGGCACCGGGTGTTGCGCCCTGGCAAGCCAAACGCCGCCCAGCCACCGGAGGCGTCGCGGTACCCGGCGCGGTCGTCGCCTCAATCCACGGGCCTGTCTTGCACTGATCCACGCGCAACTGGATGCCTCGCACCGGGTCAAGTGCCGGCGCGTCACCATTCGCAACCGGGGCGCTGACCCCCATTTCGAGGCGCACGCTGTTGGTCCCGGCAATCTCCACCGCGACCGAGCGATCAACGGTTTCACCGGGGAGTAACGCTTGGAGGTCGAACAGGGGTGATCCGTCAGTCTCACCTACAAGCCGGACGGTCCCGGCCTGGATGGTGTTGAACGGATTGGATGTGGCCGCCATGAATGAGGCAACCGTGCGCCCGATGGCAGGGGATGCCAACCCAATAAGGGTGAGCGCGACAATCCCTATCGGAACGATCCACCGCCGGATCAACGCCTGCAATTCTGACTTCACGGGCATGCCTCGGCCTGGATGTCGGTCACCAGCGAAGCGTATTCAGATCAGGGGCGATGGGGTGGGCCAAGCGAAGCGTATTCAGATCAGGGGCGATGGGGTGGGCCAAGCGAAGCGTATTCAGATCAGGGGCGATGGGGTGGGCCAAGCGAAGCGTATTCAGATCAGGGGCGATGGGGCGGGGTGGTGATGATCGCAGCCCTTCAGCTCCGATATTCCAACGCACCACGCCACACGAGCAAGTCTGCCATCTCAACGAACTCGCCAATGGCCTGCCCAATCACCCTCACGTCCGGGCAGACGCCGAACTTCAATCACCCCGGAAGTCTAACGATTACGCCTGTTGCCGTCCTGAACGAGTGCCAGCGCCACGCCATCGGGGCATCGTTAGTCGGTCTCCGGCACCCCGATCGCCCGGCGTAATCCCGCAAGGACCGCATCGGTGATCGCTTCGACGTGCATCTTGTCCGGATTCCGTGTGGTCCCGACGGTCGCAAGGCCGTGAACCATCGACCACGCGATGAACGGCGCGGCCTCGAGGTGCCTGCGATCCATCATGTCCGCCTCGCTGAGGGCGGTCAGGCACTCCTTCAGCACCTCCCACGGTGACGGATCGTCTGGTGCGTCTGGTGGGGCGTCGCATGCAGCAAAAGCGACCCCGAAGAGACCCGGGTTCGTGACCGCAAAAC
>BJHB01000564.1:0-2008 GCA_014191415.1 Chloroflexota bacterium | reverse complement strand
ATACGTCCAACCCGCATGTCAACCGAGGCAAATACGTTGTAGGTGGTCTGAGGTTCGCCATGTGCAGTTGTCATGGGCGCGCTTCCTGATCCGATGTATTTGAGGATTAGCCGGCGAAAAACAGCGTTCTTGCCTGGTCAATTGCCGTCCGCGGATCCATGCCGTCCCGCACCACCGCGCGCCGCACAGTTTCAATTGCCCCGAGCCAACGACGAGACCCTGCCTGGAATGGCCAGACGCGCGCGTGCCGGAGTTGCTCTAGCGCATGGTCATTAGCCTCGTCAATGATCTTGATTCCTGAGCGGTAATTCTGGGTCATGAACCTGTCGAGGGCGAGACGGCCTGAAAACGGAGGAAACCACGTGCGCGGTCCACCTGGGAGGTCAGATGGTTTCCGTGACCTTGAACCGGGGTGCGAAACCACTGGAAGGAGAGAAGCAACTCCTCGCGCGCTTGCGTACGCCGCATCTTCGCCCGTCAGATAGTTGAGCAAGTCCCACCCGTCATCGGAACCGCCCCGGAGCATGGAATAGCCCCATACGTCAGCCCAACCGATGACGCTGGAAGCATCAGCGCGGCGTGGTGTTTCTACGACACGAAATGGCAATCCGTCATGGTGCGAGAGAATTGAAGACACGAATCGGGAGCTTTCGATGCAAATGCTCGCCTTACCGGAGATGAACGGATGCCGGGACATGTCATCGGGCAAGATGCCGGCCAGTCCTTGCACTGAGGATGAAATGCCAGTCCGCGACACCGACGGCCATGAAATATTTCGGTAGGGCAATTGCAATCCAAGTTCGCGGGAGACAGACGCAATCCATGAAAAGGCCTCAGTTGAAGCCCGTTTGAGCGTTTCTTGGCGTGGCAGTTCTGTCGGGATCGGAACTGTCGCATCCGGCGCGCCCGACTGCCACGCCAATACGATGCCCGCAAGGGATTCGTGACCAGGATCAAACGGAACCCTAGAGCGGGCTGCAGGCGCACCTTCCAAGCTAATCGCGGTTCTGCGGAGAGCTTCCCACGTGATCGCGGGGCGTTCAAAGTCGAATCCTGTGCGCCGGTAATCAAGTCCTGCCTCGGAGAAATGGTCGGTACGAAAGTAGAGCTGCCTACCCGCGATTTCCTCGGGTAAGGCCAAAAGGCCGATGTCCGGAGATATCCCGGACCGGAGTGCCTGTGGCATGAAGGCCTTCAGATCAACTCGGTCCCGCTTGACCAAGTCATCGAGGGTTCTCAGGCGTCCGTCTAGGTGGAGGTCCGCGATATCGATGTGTGGTGTCCAAATGACGTCGATTGGCGTCCCGCTTGCCAGGACGCGCTCGAGAGCCGACGTTCGGGCGGTATCGTCGGCGGTCCAACTGTTCGGACCGTCCGGAATCGGAACGGTTTCAATAGTGACGCCTGGACGCAACGCTTCACCGCGCATCAGCTGAAGTTCGAGGGCTCGCTTAATTCGCGTTGCATGCGCCACGTCATTCGGCATGGCGACCCGCACAGTCACGTCCGAACGCCGGGCAGGACGAGACTCCGACGCGCACGAGCTTGCAACCGACCCCAGCCAAGCAAGACTAGGGGCTCCAAGTATGGTCCTGCGGGTATGCTCTTTCATCAATTAGCTAGTTGGTTTTGGATCAAGGTACTGGGGCAGGTTGGGGGCGGGTCTTGGGTTCATTCGCTGGAACGTATTGACTTCAATTCACGCAGGGCTCAGTCGTTCAATGCAACGGCTAAAGCGTAAGGGCGTTTGCAAAGGCAAGAGTGTCCATTGGGGCGGAACGTAACGGCCACCGGCGAGTAGTCACTCTAGGCGCCCCGTTATTTGCAGTTTGCGTTGCGTAGAAACTGATCTGCCACCGAACCGATCTTCGTGATTCGGTATGATGGCACTACAGGGTAAGGAGGACTGCTGGAATGTTCGGAGGTATGGGATCCCCTGAACTCATCATCATTGTTGTGCTGGTGCTCATCGTCTTTGGTGCCGGGAAATTGCCAACCGTGATGAAAG
>BJHB01000563.1:0-2008 GCA_014191415.1 Chloroflexota bacterium | reverse complement strand
GACTCCCGAGGCGGTGGTCAGCCAGTCCCGCCCTCCACCACCGCCTCAGGCCACGTGATCGAGGTTGCGTCCGGTCGCACCGGTTTCCGCTACGTCGTCACTTCCGCAACCGGCGTCAAAAGCCCTCCCGACCCGACGCCCTTCCTCGCCCGTCTGCCATCGCGGATCATCCGGGCACGCCTTGGCAAGACCTACCTCGACAAGGACGCCGAGGCCGCCGTCCCCGCCGCAAGTTCCCTTGAGTGGACCCTCATCCGACCCCCGGGTCTGACCGATGGCCCGCTTGGAGGACACATGAATCGCGACTCGACCGGGGCAACCGGCGGGCAGATCTCCCGTGATGACCTCGCACGGTTTGCCGTGTTGGTGACGACCGATCCGACCTACGTCCGGCAGTGACCGTTCGTTGCGGGATAGCGAAGGGCACCCCACTTGAGCAACCGCCCCGCCACATCGCATCGCAATCGCCACCGACCGGCCTACAATCCCGTCAGACCCACTCGCGAGCAATGGGGGTGTTACGTACATGCGCACCAGACGGTTGGGATAGACGGGCCTGCATGTCTCGGAAATGTGTCTCGGAACCCTGACGTTCGGCCACCAAGCTGACGAAGCCACCTCGTTCCAGATCCTCGACACCGCGATCGAGAATGGCATCACGTTCTTTGACAGTGCTGATGTCTACCCCGCACTTGCGCCCCCGAGCTTGCTGGCCTGAGCGAAACGATTCTCGGGCGGTGGCTTGCGTCGCGTGGTGGGCGGGACGGTCTGGTGATCGCCACGAAAGTCTTCAACCGCACTGGACCCCGCCTAAACGATGCCGGTCTCGGGAGAAATCACGTTATCCGGGCGTGCGAGGCGAGCCTGCGACGCCTCCAAACCGGCTACATTGACCTTTGTCAAACCCACGCATTCGACCCGCAAGTGCCCCTTCCGGAGACACTCCGCGCACTTGATGACCTGGTTCACGCCGGGAAGGTCAGGTACATCGGCACGAGCAACCTGAAGGCGTGGCAACTTGCCGAGGCTGACTGGACCAGCCGGCGACTGAGCCTGCCCGCGTTTGCGTCGGTCCAGCAGCGCTACAACCTGCTGCACCGGGCAATCGAGGACGAAATCGTGCCTGCGTGCCAGTCGCTCGGCGTGGCCATCCTGCCGTGGAATCCCCTGGCCGGGGGTCTACTCACTGGCGCGTATTCCAACCGTCAACTGCCCGCAGGCAACCGTTTTGACTTGCCCGGTAGCCGGGGTGAGATGTACCGGAGACGGTATTTGAATGAGGCAACCCTTGACGAGGTTGACCGCATCCAGGAAGTCGCTGCGCGCCACGGCCATTCCCTGACCGACGTCGCGCTCTCGTGGGTGGCATCGCAACCCGGGATTACGAGCACGCTGATCAGTGCAGACAACCCGGAGCAGCTGCGCGAGGCGATTGGCTCACTTGCCGTGGTGCTTTCCGATGAAGAGTGCGACGCTTGCGACGCCGCGTGGTTCAACCTGCCCCGGACCCGCGAGTTAGCCGTCCCATCGACCGACGCGCTGAACCTTGCGGTCAAGGCAGGCGCCAATTGAGCGTCCTGACCACGCTTGGCGTACCTTCATACACGTCAGATCAGGGACAACAGAATGTCCGCGTTGCCATCGCCGCCTGACACATACTCGCCATGCATGAGGTCCCAATGCATGGGCACGTCCTGCGACATCGCCGCTTCGGCAATGACGATAAACCGGTCGTAGGAAGCACGGTCCGGCCAGAAGTCCAGGAAGCGCAGGGTGTCATCACCCACCTTGATGAGATAGACCTGCGTCGCCCCGTGACCCTTCAGGGATATCGCGACATCCCGGGCTAGTTCAATGCTTGCGTCGGTCAACCCACCCGGGACCCACACGGAATGCCATCCCACGACGCCCATCTCGTGTACCTCGCCCCGCTATTGAACGGTCCCCGGCGCACCTTGCCTTCAGGTCCGGTGAGCGACCGATTCCCAGATCCTGTCGTTCACCAATG
>BJHB01000562.1:0-2016 GCA_014191415.1 Chloroflexota bacterium | reverse complement strand
GGTGTTGATGGAGTCCAGGAATCAAGAAGGGGCCCGACCGTGGAGTTCCTCACGGTCAGGCCCTCAATTGTGCGCAGGTGTGCGTAGTTGGTTTTAGTGGGCGAGCGCGAGAGCGGTGAAGAACAGCGCCGCGAGGAAGCCGGCAATGGTTGCCAAGCCAACTAACGTCCCACCTTCCTCATACGCCTCGGGCATCATCGTCTGCGCCAGCATCGCCATGATGCCGCCACCTGCGAACGCCTCCACGAAAGTGATCCATGTTTCTGAAGCGGTTGCGAGGAACAGGTTCCCAATCAAGGCCGCCACCGCTGAAGCCACCACAAGCGAACCCCAAAGCCCGAAGATCCTGCCGGGCGAATAGCCAATGCGCTTCATCTGTGCCGAACTCGCCATCGCTTCCGGCAGGTTGGACATGAAAACCGCAACAAGAAATGTTGGATTGAATGTCGCGAAGGTCGTAAAGGCAGCGCCGAGTACGATTGATTCTGGTACCCCGTCAAGAAGGGCACCGGCGAAGATTGCAAGCGGAGACCCACCGCCATGCTCACCCTCTCCGCCCTTGCCGTGCTCGCCCTTCGCATGGTGGGCAGCTTCCTCGTGAGACGGCATGGCAACCGCTGCTACGCCCTCTGCCAACCATTCTTTCTGATCAAACTCACGCGTTTGCTGCCGGAGGTGATGCTCAATGCCAAACGTCCCGTGCGTATGGACCTTGACCAAGTCTGCTACCGCGTCACGCAGGATTGGAGACGCCTCCATCACCACAGAAAAGTCCTCCCGGGCGATGAAGAGCAACTGCACCTCATCGACGGTGATTGCGAGTTCCTGACGGTTTTCGTTGGTCAACAGCTCGAGCTCACCAAAACAGTGACCCTCGCCGTACGTGCCGTCCATGCCTCCAGGGCCTTCAGGCTTGAACTCAACGTGGCCTTTTTCAATGAGGTAAATTCCGTCTGCTATCTCACCCGGCTTAAAGATCGTCTCCCCTGCCTTCAGCCGCCGGGTATCGGCGTGCGGTATGAGGCGCACCAGATCCGCGGCAGGCAAAGAGCGAAACAGATCGCTAGATGACAACTGAATGAGCATCGTGGTGGCTTTTTCACGACGAGCACGCCGGACAAAGTTTCGTAGTGACGACGCCTTCCGTGCGGCGGCTCCGATGTTGTCCAAGGCGATGGTCGCTGCGGAGTAGACGCTTCCGCCTACAAGAAAGCCGCTTGCTACCCATAGCCACCCGACGAACGGAGGCAATTTCTCTTCTGCGATGAGAGCCTCTGCCCCGCCGAACGCGAGTTCGATAGCAAGCGATTCGATCAGCGCCCCTGCGCCAAAGGCCATAACCGCCGCCACGACCCGCTTTGGCGCTTTAACGTAGATGCCTAATGCGGCTCCAATCATCAAGGATGACGCAGCAACCAATCCGAGGAACACGCTGCCGAATGCCGATTCGGCGGTGACCTTCAGTGCACCGTGGGCGGGTTCGGTGCTGGCGACAGCACCGATTGCCATGGGAATGAGAAGGACGGAACTGGCTATGACCCCCATGAGGTCTGGTCTCCGTTCAGTGTGGGCCGGATGCCGCCGTTACGGGGCATCCCGGCGGTTCGCGCGTCGCTACGCTATCAGACTTTGAGGCGCTTCGCTAGTGTCAGGGTCCTTCGGGTTCGGGTCTGCTAGAGGATTTGTTCGTTATCATTGCCTCCGACGCCGATGTAGCTCAGGGGTAGAGCAGCTGTTTCGTAAACAGCAGGCCGTGGGTTCGAATCCCACCATCGGCTCCAATCTCATCCCAGGCCAGTTCAGCAGGCGCGCAATCTACACTGCCTGCCCTGAATAGGCCTGCAAGACGGTGATGAGCTCGTGCCAAGCCCGTTTCGCTGCTGGGATGCCGTCACGCACCCTGGCGAACTCAGCGTTGGCGAGTTTTTCGGCTAACTCGGCCTTCTCAACCGTTGCCCGGGCCGTTGCAACGAGTGATGCTGCGTCGCGCACTGCGGTGTTGGCCCGGTGCCAACT
>BJHB01000561.1:0-2029 GCA_014191415.1 Chloroflexota bacterium | reverse complement strand
CGAGGCGGCCAAAAAGGTGAAGCAGTCTGCTTCCTGGCCGGAAGAGTTCTTCCCGGTGGGATATTCGTGGGGAAGCTTCGAGGCCGCTGTTGGCAACGTGCGGCGGTTCAACGGCGAGGTCCTCGACCCCGGGAATGGCCCCGGAAAGAAATCCATGATGGACTCAGCGTCGGCGGTCCAGATGGCGAAGTGGTTCTACGACAACATCAAGTCCAAACTTTTCTCTCCGCGCACGTACGGTGCCAAGGAGTTCGGTGAAGGCAAGATGGCGTTCTACTTCGGTCGACTAGCCGGTGAGCGCGGTTCAGTGAACAACGCTGCTGGCAAGAATTTCGAGTGGACGTTCGACATCTCACCCAAGGGACCGACAGGGCGTCGTGGCGGGTTCCTGTCCATCGACACGCAGCAGATCAATGCAGCATCGAAGAACAAGGATGCCGCGTGGGAGCTCCTCAAGGCCCTCACGAACAAGGACGCAGGAATCAACCTTGCGCTTCAACCGGCCGGTTCACTCACGCCGGGCTTCCGCAAGGACGTCTACTGCTCAGATCAGCTCCTGAACGATGCCCGTTTCCCGAAGACCGCGATGAAGGCCAATTGCGACAATATCGATCAGCCTGAAGGGTTCACGTACCCCGGCAACTTGCGGTTGACCCAACCCGGTGCCTATCAGGAGATCATGAACAAGTACATGAACGACATTGCTGACCTCAAGGCCGAACCAACGCCGGCCTACATGAAGCAGATGAACGAGGAACTCCAGAAAATCCTGGACGAGCCGAGCATCTAGTCGGCCGGCCGCCTGCATCTTTGGCAATCGTTGGCCCACTTGCCCTTCCAGGGTGGGTGGGCCAACCGCGTTTCAGGCCGGAATGCGCAGGAGCGGTACGGGGTCGGCGGCCCACCTATACTGGGCCATCAGGAACCAGAAGATCGGCCCCGGGCGCGCCGCTTCACTGTATAGCCGGATTCCCGTGTCACCGAGTGTTGCAAGCCACCTTTGCAACCAGTTCAGAAGGACGAAATATGGTCGGCGCATGGTCGCGAAACGCCAGTACATGGCCCTTGCGTCTGACGCGGACCAGCGGCCAGACCCGACGCCACCTGCGAGCTGACCGGCCCGAACCGCGAATGTCATGGCCGCACGGATTCCCTCGGCGGTGAGCCCGAAGCAGTGCCCGGCTGCATCTCCGACGCAGATGACCTCGCCAACTACCGGCTGTCTAGGCGAACACGGGATGAACCCGCCATGCAGGTGCCTTCCGGTGGTCGGCGCAGTGTTCGATCGTCGCCACGGCGAACCGCCATCGGGAGACCAGAAGTCAGCGCCGGGACCATCCATGAACCGGTCTAGGGCCGTGCGAAGTCCCACGCTCGCACCATTGACCGTACCCGTGGTGCCACTCTTCGATGACCCGCTTGCCGAGTCGGGTCCACTCGTCTCCGGAAACGCTAGGACACCCAATCGAGTCACCGCCCCCGCGGGAAAGGCCCACGCGTATCCGGGCCAAATCGTGCCGTGCCCTGCCCAGAAGTGCAGTCCTGATGCGGGCGAACGAAGCGGCTGAGGAACCTCGGCTTCGAGGCCACAACTCAAGTGGTCCCGGCGAACGTGCGCCGGCGCGATGGAGGTTGCAAGCGGAGCACGCCACCCAGCCGCGTCTATGGTGAGCTTTCCCCGCACACGACCACGATCCGTGACAACTTCAGAAGCCTCGAACCCGGTCACTCGCGCCCGCGCAAATTCCACACCTACCGCCACGCCGTCCGCAGCAAGGTTTCGGCACAACTCGCCGTAGTCAAAGGTCGCAAACGGATATGGGAGCCGGAACGTGAGCGGGTCGTTCCGACGACCAGAAGCCGGCTCTAGATGGATGATCATCTCGCGATGAACCTGCTGAACCGTTCGGGTCATCCCAAGCCCTTGAAGGGCGCCGAGGGTCGTCGCGCAGGCGGAAGTCTGGCCCGACCCGATTGCCTGCGCATCAATCACGAGTACCGATGCGCCAAGCCTGGCTGCTTCGCGAGC
>BJHB01000560.1:0-2034 GCA_014191415.1 Chloroflexota bacterium | reverse complement strand
GGCCCAGTCAAGGTAGGCGACCGCTTCATCGTGATGGAGCCCAAAGCCGGAGCCCGCTTGACCATTTTCAATCCTGTCACACGGAACTTTGCCTACATTGACCTCGATGCGGTCACGGAAGCCGGTAAGCCAAAGTCTGCGACGGTTGAAGTTGGCGGATGGGTTGGGATCGTTGCTGGCGAGCGTGCGAACCTTCGCCAAGAACCACATACCGTCATGGCGGCTGCGGGCCAGGTGGTCCGGGGGGACGAAGTTACAGTTTCGGCCTGGGTCGAAGGCGAAGAGCTCGAGGTAGACAACCGGACGTGGGCTCGCGTCATGGGTGTTCGCCGGAAAGCTAGCGATGGCACGTGGGTTGAGCTTCCCCTTGGAGACATCTCACCGGAACGCTATGTCTATTCTGGCCTCCTGGTTCCCAAGGTTGTTACCGAGGCCCCCATGCCTCCAACTGTGTCCCTCGGCCAGAACGGCGCCAAGTGGATCGACGTGAACATCACCCAACAGGTCGTCGTGGCCTACGAGGGCGCGGCTCGTGTCTACATGGCAGCCGTCACGAGTGGGCGTCCAGGCTGGTCGACACCTTTAGGGGTGTTCAAGGTTCTCCGACGAGTCGAGAACGAGACAATGCTCGGAAGTACCCTGTTACGCCTGGACAGTGGCGAGGTCCCAGACTACAAGCTCGAAAACGTCAAGTGGACCCAATACTTCACCAATGGCGGTGCTGCCTTGCACACGAATTATTGGCGCAGTCCGGTGCTTTTTGGGATACCAAGCAGTCACGGATGCGTTGGCATGATTGAGCGCCATGCGAAGTGGCTCTGGGACTGGGCGAACATCGGCACGCCGATCAACATTCACAATTAATGCAGTCATTTGAGGGAGAAGGGTCAGCGCCTGAATTGTGACGCGGGAAGCGTCACGAACGACGTCTGGCGCTTGCTTGGTACCCATTGGCCACCCTGTTAGCAGTGACTTCAAGGGTGAAGCAAGAACGCTGCGGACGGCTGCGGGTATCTACCAATGAACCTCTCGCTTGCTCAACCGCGCAGCCCGCGCACAATGATTGGCGGGCTGGCAATGGCGGTGCGCACGGCTGACAAGGCGCGGGCAGCGTCGGCCGGCACCCTCGGCAGCTTCAATTACGATTGCTCGATTGACAATAAGTCGTTTGCATCTGCCAGGATTGACGTCAGCGAATACCTCGCCGCGGTCACCAGTTCGCCCGATGACCTCGGAGCCGAGGGTTTGCTGGTGAGAAAAATGGCCGGCAAGTCCGACGACGAAGTGGCCGCCTACAACCGGGTCATCCTTGAGTAGGCGGTAAATCCAGACGGAGGCAGCTGCTAAACCCGCCGGGCCACCACTCGTAATGGTGCTTTCAAGTTCCAACGTAGGCACTATGTAGCGGGCAACTGAAGGGCCGAAGGCCCGCTGCGTGATCCCACGTGGTCACCGCTTTGACCGATGGTCCCAGTCCTGGTCACTGCGGGTCGGTCGATGACGGTTTGACGGCCGTGTAGAGGCGGAGCTCACCACGACCCGCAGGCTCCTCACGCCACAAACCAACCAAGGCATCGCGTGACTGATCCCACGTCCTTGCCCCGTCTCGATCTGAAGGGCGGGGGTACTCCCATAGGTGGTCCATGAGTGCGCCAACGAGGGTCTGTCGCAGCCACCTGGGTACAGGGGCGCCAGAGTTGAGGCACGCGACGAGCGTCTCCCCGAGAGCGTCCACGCGCCCGGCAATGAACTGGTCTCGCGCACGCCATCGCCTCGCGGTTGCGAGAAGGTCCAGAACTACCCAGGCAGTCAGTCTGTCAGGGGGTTCATCCGGCGTAGGACCAACGCGATCCGGGTTCGGGCAAACAATCGACCGTTCGGACATGGCATGTCAGGCTATCACAGTCGGAGATGTTTCCCGGCCGGATCCGGCCTGGGCGCACGTACCATGGTGATTGCACGGCGCGCCGCGCCCGAAGGAAGACCAATGTCCGCGCAGACCTCACCGGCACCTGCCACCGTGCCAGCCGCTGG